>NZ_JBWOMN010000030.1:0-21217 GCF_056449545.1 Oceanicella sp.
CTTCGGGAGGCAGGGGCCGGAGGTTCGAATCCTCTCACTCCGACCAAATCTTTCAGTGGTTCAGGCGATCGGGCGGGCGCAGCCTGCCCTGCGCCGTCCGGATATGGCTGATGTCGGCGGCCCAAGGGGCGGTTATGGCAGCTTGGCCAGATCGGGGTGCATGTAGGATTTTGGGTAAGGCATTGGGCTGAAGGGACCAAGCGGCACAACATTGTTCCATGAGCGCCCAAAATACCCTTGCCGACAATGATCCAGCGAATTGCTGTCCGCAACGCCTTGCAGCGCATAGACCCGGCACAGCCAGCGCCACAGGTGCGGGTAGTCCAGAATTCTGGCCCCATTCAGTTTCATGCGCAGATAATAAACCGGGTCATGGCGATAGAGCGTCGGGAACAGGCGCAGGTCGGCCTCGGTGAAATTGTCGCCGGTCAGGAAAGGGCGTCCGTCCGCGGCAAGCCGCGTTTCAAGCGCTGACAGCATGGCGAAATAGGCGTTGAATGCCGCCGCGTAAACCGCCTGATCAGAAGAAAACCCGGCCTTGTAAGCGCCATTGTTGATGCTTGCGTAAATCTCCTCGTTCAGGATATCGATTTCGCCCCGCAAGCCTTGCGGATACAAATCCGGGCGTTCAGGAAAGGCGCTGCCCAAAGCGCCGGCCTGATCGTTGAGCATGCGAATGATCTCGGCGCTTTCATTGTTGACGATCCGTTTGGCTTTCTTGTCATAAAGCACGGGGACAGAGCCTTCATCTGACCCATCAGCCGCGTAAACCTGCTTGACAAGGCGATAGCTTTTGCCTGTGGCCGTTTCAGTGGTGCATTCGGGAAAACGCGCGCCCGTTAGGGTCGAGACACGCCCGGGATTGAATTCCCACAAGTTCGGCGCGACGGGGTCGTCGTCATTTGTTCGGCCAGGGAAGGCGACATCAAGCGTGATGCTGCCTTGCAAGCCCAGCATATTGCGCGCCAATGTCACGCGGTGGCACCAGGGGCAGTTCAGCGCCACAAACAGATGATACCGCTTGGGCTCTGCCGGAAAATCCGCGTCCCCCAAAACGTTGCGAAACCCGGATACACCGCGCACGAATTCGCCTTTGGCGCGGCGGCGAACCGCGTTTGACTGGCTTTCTTCAATCGATGTATCAAATGGCTTTCTCATGACTTCGCCATATCCGCGCAAACGGTGGTGCAAACGATCGGCACGGCCAGATCTTCTTCATCGCCCAAATGGCGCTGCAGAAACGCCTCGATTGTTTTGGAGAATTCGTGCAATCCACCCGTTTCATCATAGGCCTGTTTCGGGTCCAGATCGGTCAATTGCATGACACCGTTGGCCGATCTGGAAAAGCTCTCCAGAACAACATCCAGGTCCTGATGGTCTTTTTCCAGAATGTCCAACCCGGCTTCAAAACGTGGATCAGCCGCCGTCAGTTCAGGAAAATAGCTGCGGTCTTCCCAGCTGTGATGCCCGCGCGAATTCCGAACCATCATACCGCCGAAACAGGCCGGACGCGCCGCGAAATCATCCATTTCGCGGGATTTGTTCAAAAACACTTCGGCCTCGGAACGGATGATCCCGCCCAACTGCCGAAAAATCTGATGCGCGCCCAGCCAATGTCATGTTTTCTCCTTGAACCCGGGGTGGGACTCCCTGCTGTCACGCGGACAAGCGTTCAGCAAGACCTGCATTTCTGCGGGCATGCCGGTGCTGCGCATCTGGAAAACCTGGGTCATGCCTTGGCTTATCCCCTCTGGTTCAGGCCAGCGAAACGCACGCCGCTGAGATCGGCCATTTCGCGTTTCCATGTAGTGATGTCGCCGTGGCGGAAATCCGACAGGCTGTCATGGCCGCAGGCGCGGGCCAAAACCTGCATCAGCTCGACCGAGGCCCCAAAATAACGCGCCAGCTTTTGCGCGCTGACTTCTACATCCAGAAGCCGTCGAAGCTCCGGTTTTTGGGTTGCCACGCCAACAGGGCAATTATTTGAATTGCACATGCGCGCGGCGATGCAACCCACGGCCTGCATGGCGGAATTCGACAAGGCAATCGCATCCGCCCCCATCGCCATGGCTTTGACGAAATCCTCGGCCACGCGCAAGCCGCCAGTGATGATCAGCGTGACCTCACGGCCGGTCCTTTTATCAAGATGGGCGCGCGCCCGCGCCAATGCAGGAATTGTCGGCACAGAAATGTTATTGCGAAAAACAAGCGGGGCAGCGCCCGTGCCGCCCCCACGACCATCAAGAATTATATAGTCCGCACTGGCCTCCAGCGCAAAATCCATGTCGTCCTCGATATGATTGGCCGACAGCTTGAAACCGATCGGAACACCGCCGGAGCGTTCGCGCACCTCGTCCGCAAGCTTGCGAAAATCGGCGGTTGTGCGCAGATCGGCAAACGTCGCAGGTGAAATCGCGGCCTGGCCTGGCTCAAGGCCGCGCACCTCGGCGATCTTGCCTTGCACTTTATCACCGGGCAAATGCCCGCCAGTGCCGGTTTTGGCGCCCTGGCCACCCTTGAAATGAAACGCCTGAACCCGCTCTGCCAATTCCGGTTTCCAGCCAAATCTTGCCGAGGCCAGTTCGTAAAAATATCGCGAATTCTCGGCTTGCTCTTCCGCCAGCATGCCGCCCTCGCCAGAACAGATGCCTGTGCCCGCCAGCTCGGCCCCGCGGGCCAGCGCTGTCTTGGCTTCTTCGGACAGCGCGCCATAGCTCATGTCTGACACAAACAGGGGGATATCCAGCTGCAACGGTTTGGCCGCACGCGGGCCGATGGTGACTGTTGTGGCCACAGGCACGTCATCGAGCAGCGGTTTGCGCGCGAGCTGCGCCGGCAAGATCTGAATGTCATCCCAATGCGGAAGGTCCTTGCGCGGCACGCCCATCGAGCCCATCTCGCCGTGATGGCCAAGCTTTGAAAGCCCGTCGCGCGCCAGTTCGTGAATGCGGGCGACAGTTGGCTCCTCTGGTGTTGGCACGGCCACAGGGGTATCTGATTTTGGCGCAGGCGCCGGGTCGCCCACAGAAAGGTCACCAAGGCTGGCATGCGCCCCATCGCAAAACGGGGCATTGGCGCTGGATTTGCATTGGCAAAGCGCCGCCGCGCCGGTTTTTTCAGCGGTGAATTTTAACGGGGCGATCCCTGTGCCCGCATGCGATCCATCGCAAAACGGCTGGTTCGCGGATTTGCCGCACCGGCACCAGAAATAATCCTTGCCTTCCTCCAGATCAACTTTCTTGGGGAGCTTGGCGGCGATAATGGGCGCAGCGTTCTCGGTCATGTTGGCATTCCTTGTTTTATGAGCCCAACCGAAAACCAAGCTGGGTTGTTTCAGCCTTTTGTGATTTTCCGAGGCTGGCGAATACGGAGAAAACGATGCCTTGGGCAGGAATCACTCGCCAAACCATGACAGGCGCAGCCAATGACACGCAAGTCACGGCGCCGGTGGCAGGCTCTATGGCCACTACGTGAGCCGGACGGCGCAAAAGTCTGGCGCGGGCGCTTGCCCGGTCTGCCGCCTGCCCGCCGGAGAAATTGAAGCGTTCCAACGAATGGGTTCGTCCAATTGGCATCGCTGTTTTTTTGCGGCGGCTTGACCAAAGCCTCTTGGGTTGCGTACTGTAAAAAGTTAAAATTACGCGCGACAAAATTTTCGGCGCTGGCGGGCCTCCTCAATGTCGCGGTTGTGCGAATGGCTTCCCGCCAGCGGCTTGGAATGGGGTTTGGGACATGGGCGCCGGCAAAATCAGGAATATGGAAGAGTTTGCGGCCAAAAGCGGCATCTCTCGTCCCACTGTCTCGAAATACTTTAACGATCCGGCCAGCGTCCGCCCCTCGACAAGAGAGCGCATCGAGGCGGCGCTCAGGAAATACGACTACCGCCCGAACATCTACGCGATGAACCAGAACCGGCGGCTGACCAAGAATATCGGCATCGTCGTCCCCTACCTGGCCGATCCGTTCTTTGCCGAGATCGCGCGCAAGATCGAGCGCCGCTGCATCGCCGCCGGGTTTTGGCCGACGCTGTTCAGTTCGCACGGGGAACAAAAGCTCGAAAACCAAATTCTCGACAGCCTGAGATCCCTCAAACCCGCTGGCGTCCTGCTCGGCCCGCTTGGTCGCGCGTCTGACCGCGGCGTGATCGAGAAGTTTTGCCGTGACGTGCCGACGGTCCTGATTGACGCCAATATCGATGGGGTCGGCGAGGCTTTCATCGGGTCCGACAACTTTCAATCCGTACCGCTGATTGTGGAATATCTCTGCCGCACCGGCGAACCGCCATGCTTTTTCGAGATGCCGCCCGTAAATCCGAACGCCAACAAGCGCAGGGAGGCCTACGAGCAGGCGATGGAGCGCCTGGGGCACGCATCTCAGGTGATCCGCGTGGAAGGCGAGACCTGGGATTTTGAACGCATTGGCTTTGAAGGCGGTCTGCGCGTGATAGACGAGGAGCGGCCCAAGACCAACACGATCCTGTGCAGCAACGACCGGCTTGCCATAGGCTTCCTGGCCGCCGCTTACGAAAGGGGGATCCGGGTCGGTCACGGCAAGGACTGCACCATGCGCGTCGCTGGCCATGACGACCATCCCTATTCGCGATTCACCTGCCCGTCGCTGACCACGGTCGCGCAGGACTATCAGGCAATCTCGGACCGCAGCGTCGAGACGCTCTTTGATCTGATCGAACAGGGAAGACATGCCGGGTCCCGGACCGAAACCCTGTTTGAAGGCAAGCTGACCATGCGCGCATCCGCTTGATCGGGAAGGTTAATTTACGCGCGTAAATTTTTTATTGACTTCGCGGAATGCGTTTAGTTTCCTTGCGTAGTGCGATTCCAGGCATCGAGGGAGGAAATCAAATGAAATTGAGAAATGCACTTTTTGCGGCCGGCACGATCGCGCTTGCCGCAGGGGGCGGCGTTTTTGCCGAAACGCTAACCATCGCCACCGTGAACAACGGCGACATGATCCGAATGCAGGGATACACCGACGACTTTACAGCCAAAACCGGCATCGATGTTGAATGGGTGACCCTGGAAGAGAACGTGCTGCGCCAGCGCGTCACCACCGACATCACCACCAAGGGCGGCGCTTTCGATATCATGACCATCGGCATGTACGAAACACCAATCTGGGGCAAGAACGGTTGGCTGGTGCCGCTCGACGACCTGTCGGCCGACTACGATGTCGCCGACATTCTGCCGGCAATGCGCGGTGGCTTGTCATATGACGGCGCCATGTTTGCGGCGCCGTTCTACGGTGAATCGTCGATGATAATGTATCGCACCGACCTGATGGCGGCGGCAGGCCTGACCATGCCAGAGGCGCCGACATGGGACTTTGTCGCCAACGCGGCCCGCAGGATGACCGACAAAGACAACGGCGTCTACGGCATCTGCCTGCGCGGCAAGGCCGGCTGGGGCGAGAACATGGCCTTCCTTACCGCGACCTCCAACGCCTTTGGCGCGCGCTGGTTCGACGAAAACTGGAAGGCGCAGTTCGATCAGCCGGCGTGGAAGGAAACGCTGACCTTCTACGTCAACCTGATGAACGATGCGGGCCCGCCGGGCGCCTCGACCAACGGCTTCAACGAAAACCTGTCGCTTTTCCAGCAAGGCAAGTGCGGCATGTGGATCGACGCAACCGTGGCTGCATCGTTTGTGACCAACCCCGAGGATTCGACCGTTGCCGACAAGGTCGGTTTCGCGCTCGCACCTGACGCGGGTCTGGGCAAACGCGGCAACTGGCTGTGGGCATGGGCGCTGGCGATTCCCGCCGGCTCGCAAAAGGTGGGCGCCGCCAAGCAGTTCATCGAGTGGGCAACCTCCAAGGACTACATCGAACTGGTTGCCGCGAACGAGGGCTGGGCCAACGTTCCCCCGGGCGGGCGCACGTCGCTGTACGAGAACCCGAATTACGCCAAGATTCCGTTCGCCAAGATGACGCTGAAAAGCATCCTGTCGGCTGATCCGAACAATCCGACCGTCGATCCGGCGCCGTATGTCGGCGTCCAGTTCGCGGCGATCCCCGAGTTCGCAGGCATCGCGTCGCAGGTGGGCCAAGAGTTCTCGGCAGCACTGGCGGGGCAGCAGACCGTCGACCAGGCCCTGGCCAAGGCGCAAGCCCTGACCACCGATGAAATGGAAGCCGCCGGCTACTGATCCTCCCTCTCGGGGGGCTGCCTTGGCGGCCCCCTGGGCAACAGACGCTCACCGGACGGCCATTCACCCAATAGTCTGGTTCCGGCGAACCGCGAGGAATTTCGTCATGGCCACGCAACATTCGAGATTCGCGGCAAGACTGATGCTTGCCCCGGCCGTGATCCTGCTGCTTGGCTGGATGCTGGCGCCTCTGACGATGACGCTGTGGTTTTCGTTTCGAAAATTCCTGCCCCTGCGCGGCGGCGATCTGGGCTGGGTCGGGTTCGACAACTACACCCGCTTCGTCACCTCCAGCTCGTTCTGGCCGTCGATTCAGACGACGCTGATCATCGTCGGGGGCGTGTTGATTGTCACCATTGTCCTGGGCGTGTTGCTGGCAGTGCTTCTAAATCAGCCGATGTGGGGGCGCGGCATCGTTCGCATCTTGGTCATTTCGCCATTCTTCGTCATGCCGACAGTCACTGCGCTGGTCTGGAAGAACATGTTCATGGACCCGGTGAACGGTCTGTTTGCGCATATCTGGAAGTTTTTCGGCGCCGCGCCCCTGCAATGGCTAAGTCAAGCGTCAATGCAATCAATCATTCTGATCGTGTCGTGGGAATGGTTGCCGTTTGCCACACTGATCCTGCTGACGGCGATCCAGTCATTGGACAGCGAACAGCTGGAAGCCGCCGAGATGGACGGAGCGCCGCCGCTGGCCCGGTTCGGCTATGTCACCCTGCCCCATCTTGGCCGCGCGCTGACCATCGTCATCCTGATCCAGACGATCTTTCTGCTGTCGATCTTTGCCGAGATATTCGTGACTACCGGCGGTGCATTTGGCACCAAGACGCTGTCCTACCTGATCTTCCAGCGCGTGCTTGAAAGCCAGAACATCGGCTTGGGGTCGGCTGGCGGCATCTACGCCGTCATCCTGGCCAACATCATTGCGATTTTCCTGATGCGCATCGTCGGCAAGAACCTGGATGCGTGAGGAGAAATAGAACATGGCCCGCACCGTTTCCACCCGAAGAAAGTCGATCAACACCGCCGCTGCATGGGCCGTCGGGCTGCTGATATTCTTTCCGATCCTGTGGACGATCCTGACCAGCTTCAAGACCGAGGCCACCGCAATCGCCGATCCGCCGGTGCTTCTGGCCTTTGATTGGACGCTGGAAAACTATTTCGTGGTCATGGATCGCTCGAACTACGGCAGGTTCCTGTGGAACTCGGTGATCGTCGCGGGTGGTTCAACACTGTTGGGGATCATCATCGCGGCGCCGGCCGCCTGGTCAATGGCATTCGCGCCCTCAAAAGGCGCCAAGGATATCCTGCTGTGGATGCTCTCGACCAAGATGCTGCCCGCGGTCGGCGTGCTTTACCCGATCTACCTGATTTTCATCAGGCTGGGCCTGCTGGACACAAAGATGGGCCTGACCATCGTGCTGATGCTGATCAACCTGCCGATCATCGTGTGGATGCTGTACACCTACTTTCGCGAAATCCCGGTCGAAATCCTGGAAGCTGCGCGGATGGACGGGGCCGGGCTGCGTCAGGAGCTTCTGTACATCCTGACCCCGATGGCCATTCCCGGCATCGCCTCGACCTTGCTGTTGAATGTCATCCTGGCCTGGAACGAAGCGTTCTGGACACTGAACCTGACGGCGGCCAAGGCGGCGCCGCTCACCGCATTCATCGCCAGCTATTCCAGCCCCGAGGGCCTGTTCTACGCAAAGCTCAGCGCGGCGTCCACGATGGCGATTGCCCCGATCCTGATCCTGGGCTGGTTCAGCCAGAAACAACTTGTGAGCGGCCTGACATTCGGCGCGGTCAAGTAGGAAAACATCATCATGGGACTGATCACGCTTGAAAAGGTGACCAAAAGCTTTGGCCAGACGCAGGTCATTCCGCCGCTGGACCTGACCATAAAAGACGGGGAATTTACGGTTTTTGTCGGCCCCTCGGGTTGCGGCAAGTCCACGCTGCTGCGCCTGATCGCCGGGCTGGAAGACATCACATCCGGCGCCGTCAGGATCGACGGACAGGACGCCACCAACATCCCGCCCGCCAAGCGCGGTCTGGCAATGGTGTTCCAATCCTACGCGCTTTACCCGCATATGAGCGTGCGCAAGAACATCGCCTTTCCGATGCGCATGGCCAAGCTGGACCGGGCCGAGCAGGATCGTCGCATCGCGCAGGCCGCGGCGGCGCTCAACCTGACCGATTACCTTGATCGCAAGCCGGGGCAATTGTCGGGCGGCCAGCGCCAGCGGGTCGCAATCGGACGCGCCATCGTGCGCGAACCGGCGGCGTTCCTGTTCGACGAACCGCTGTCCAACCTCGACGCTGCGCTGCGCGTTGGCATGCGGCTGGAGATCAGCGAACTGCATAAACGGCTGGCGACGACGATGGTCTATGTCACCCACGACCAGGTCGAGGCAATGACCATGGCCGACCGGATCGTGGTTTTGCGCGCCGGCGTCATCGAGCAGATTGGCACGCCGTTGGAGCTGTACAAAACGCCGAGAAACGTTTTTGTCGCCGCCTTCATCGGCTCGCCCCGGATGAACCTTGTCGAGGGACCCGAGGCAGCCAGGCACAACGCGAAAACGATCGGCATCCGGCCCGAGCATATCGATGTAGTTGAGGCCGACGGCGTCTGGCAGGGCACGGTCGGCGTCGCCGAACATCTGGGCTCGGACACGTTTTTGCACATTCACGAAACCGGTCTGGCCGACATGATCACCGTTCGCGCGCGGGGCGAGGTCAACTTGCGCCATGGCGACAAGATCCGGCTGGTTCCGCGCGCGGATCTGATCCACAGGTTTGATGCCAAGGGGTTGCGGATCACATGAAGCGGCTTGATGGCAAGACGGCCCTGATGACTGGCGCGGCGCGCGGCATCGGTCTGGCGTTCGCCCAGGCCTATGTGCGCGAAGGCGCGCGGGTGGCAATTGCCGACATTGACATTGAACGTGCGCGCGACAGCGCCGCAAATATCGGCGCGGCCGCAATGGCTGTTGAGATGGACGTCGCGCGCCAAGGCAGCATCGAGCGGGCCGTGGATCATACCGTCAAATCGTTCGGCAAGATCGATATCCTGATCAACAACGCAGCTGTTTTCAGCGCCGCCCCCATCGCTGAAATCAAGCGCGCCGATGCCCAGCGCGTCTTTGACATCAACGTCTCGGGTACGCTTTTCACCCTCCAGGCCGTGGCGCGCCACATGATCAAGCGTGGCGGCGGCGGCAAGATCATCAACATGGCCAGCCAGGCCGGGCGCCGTGGCGAGCCGCTGGTGGCGGTCTACTGCGCGACCAAAGCCGCGGTGATCAGCCTGACGCAGTCAGCCGGACTGGACCTGATCCGGCACGGGATCAACGTGAACGCGATCTCGCCCGGCGTGGTGGACGGCGAACACTGGGACGGCGTCGACGCATTTTTTGCGAAATACGAAAACAAGGCGCCGGGTCAGAAAAAGAAGGAAGTCGCCAGCAGCGTTCCCTACGGGCGCATGGGCAGGGCCGAGGATCTGACCGGCATGGCGGTCTTTCTGGCCAGCGACGAGGCCGGCTACATCGTCGGGCAAACCTATAACGTTGATGGTGGACAATGGATGAGCTGACGCCTCTCTCGCTTGCGACGCTCTCTGACATGCCCAACGCCGTACGGCTGCCGCACTACGACCGTTCGGCGCTGTCGCCCGGCATCGTTCATGTCGGGCTCGGCAATTTCCACCGCGCGCATCAGGCCTGGTATCTGCACCGGCTCTTCGACGAAGGGCTCTGCCAGGATTGGGCGATCATCGGCGCGGGCGTGCGGCCGCACGACGCCGTGCAACGCGAAAAGATTCTGGCGCAGGATTGCCTGACGACACTGATCGAACTGGCCCCCGCCGGCATCTCGACCGAGGTGACCGGCCCGATGACGGACTATGTTCCCGTCGAGCAGGGCAACGCCGCGCTGATCCGGCAAATGGCCGACCCGGCGATCCGGATCGTGGCCCTGACGGTGACCGAGGGCGGGTATTACATCGACCCCGCCAGCGGCGGGTTCGATGCCGGTCATCCGGACATCCGTCACGACGCTGCCAACCCTGAACTGCCGCGCACCGCGTTCGGCGCCATGGTGGCCGCGCTGCGCCTGCGGCGCGACCGGGGACATGGTCCCTTTTCCGGGCAGAGCTGTGACAACCTTCAGGGCAACGGCGCGATCCTGCGCCAGACGATGGTCTCTCTGGCGCGCCTGTCCGATCCGGAGCTCGCCGCCTGGATTGATGCGACCTGCAGTTTTCCCAACTCGATGGTCGACTGCATCGTGCCTGCCACCGGCCCAAAGGAAATCGCCCTCGTCCGGTCCCTTGGCATAGATGACCGGGCGCCCGTATCCCACGAGGACTATCGCCAGTGGGTGATCGAAGATGATTTCTGCGCTGGACGTCCGGACTGGGACCGCGTTGGCGCGATTTTTACCGACAGGGTTCACGACTACGAGTCGATGAAGATCCGCATCCTCAACGCCGGGCACCAGATTCTGGCGAATGCCGGCGAGATCCTGTCGGTCGAAACCATCGCGGACTGCCTGACGCATCCGCTGATCCGTGACCTGTTCCGCAAGGTGCAGACCGAGGAGATAGCGCCGCATGTGAAGCCGGTGCCCGGCATGGCGCCCGCGACTTACATCGATCTGATTGAGCGGCGCTTTTCGAACCCGTCGATCGCGGACACCACCCGGCGCGTCGCCTTCGACGGCTCGTCGCGCCACACGGGCTTTGTCCTGCCGATCCTTCGCGACGGCCTGGCCTCCGGCGCCCCGGTGGAGGGGCTCGCTCTTGTCGAGGCGCTTTGGGCGCGGATGTGCGAAGGCACCCGCGAAGACGAGACGGCCATTGAACCGAACGATCCCAACTGGAAGCAGTTGCAAGCAGCAGCCAGCGCAGCGCGCGCGCGCCCGAAGGCCTGGCTGGAACAGCGCCAGTTTTACGGCGACCTTGTCAACGCGCCGCGCTTTGCCAATGCGTTCGAGCGCTGGCTCTCCCTGATCTGGTTGGACGGGAGCGAAAGCGCAGTGGAGGCCTATCTCGGTCTCTGAGCGCGGCATGGGCTCGCGTTTCGATCTGATCTCCGTGCGCGGCTTCAGACGGGACCGGGTCTCCCTGGCGCGATCTGCTCAAGCGATACGGCCCGCACACCTCCGTCTGCAACCGCTTCAACCGTTGGGCCATCGTCCCGATCACGTCGCTGAGGGGCGGGACCGGGGGCGAAGGTTCAGTGCCCAACTCTCGTTCGGTAGCGATGGCATATTCCTGAAGCGGCGCGATGGCGGTTGCCAAGAGTCAACGTATCGTCTATCGACGATAGACGAAAATATACGCGGATGAGCGACATGGACCCCCACATAGCCGAACTGGCCAAGGCGCTGGCGCATCCTGCGCGGCTGCGCATCCTGCGGCTGCTGCTGGCCACGCCGAGCTGCATCGGCGGCGACATCGTGAACGCCGTCGGGCTGGCGCAGTCCACGATTTCGGAACATCTGCGCATCCTGAAGGCCGCCGGCGTCATCACCGGCGAGATCTCGGGGCCGCGGATCTGCTATGCGCTGAACCCCGCCGCGCTTGCGCCTCTGACCGAGTTCATCGACGCGCTGAGCGCGCCCCCCGCCGGGGCCTGCTGCGTGCCTGACGAAAAGGAAATCCCATGAGCCTGTTCGAACGCTGGCTGACCCTGTGGGTCGCCCTGTGCATCCTGGCCGGGCTTGCGCTCGGCGCCCTCGCGCCCGATCTGTTCGGCGCGCTGGCCAGGCTGGAGTTCGCCTCGGTCAACCTGGTCGTCGCGGTCCTGATCTGGGCCATGGTCTATCCGATGATGATCGCGGTGGATCTCGGGTCGCTCAAGGCGGTGGGCCGGCGCCCGAAGGGGCTTGTCATCACCCTGGCGGTCAACTGGCTGATCAAGCCCTTCACCATGGCGGCGCTGGCGGTGCTGTTCTTCGATCATGTCTTTGCCGGGCTGATCGACCCCGCGCGGGCGCCGGAATACATTGCCGGGCTGATCCTGCTTGGCGCCGCGCCCTGCACGGCGATGGTCTTTGTCTGGTCGCAGCTGACCAGGGGCGATCCGAACTACACGCTGGTGCAGGTTTCGGTGAACGATCTGGTCATGGTGGCGGCCTTCGCGCCGATCGTGGCCTTTCTTCTGGGCGTGACCGAGATCAGCGTGCCGTGGGAGACGCTGATCCTGTCGGTCGTCCTCTATATCGTCATTCCCCTGATCGCGGGGCTGCTGACGCGCTGGGCGCTGATGGCGAAGGGGGGCGCGGCGGCGGTGGCTGCCTTCACGGCACGGATCAAGCCGGCTTCGGTGGCGGGGCTTCTGCTGATGGTGGTGCTGCTCTTTGCCTTTCAGGGGCCGGTGATCCTGGCGCAGCCGCTGCTGATCGCGCTGATCGCGGCGCCGATCGTCATCCAGTCCTATGGCATCTTCGCGCTTGGCTATCTCTGGGCCTGGGGCTGGCGTGTGCCCCACAGGGTCGCCGCACCCTGCGCGCTGATCGGCACCTCGAATTTCTTCGAACTGGCGGTCGCCGTGGCGATCGGGCTGTTCGGGCTGAACTCCGGTGCGGCGCTGGCCACCGTTGTGGGCGTGCTGGTCGAGGTGCCCGTAATGCTGAGCCTCGTCGCCATCGCCAACCGCACGCGCGAAAGCTTTCCCGCATGAGCGTATTTTCCGTCGTCATTCATCACAACCCCGGCTGCGGCGCCTCGCGCAACGCGCTCGGGATCATCCGGGCGGCCGGCTATGATCCGACCGTCATCGACTATCTTGCCGAGGGATGGACGCGCCCCCAGCTTCTGGCGCTGTTTGCCGCCGCCGGGATCACCGCGCGCGAGGCGTTGCGCGTTTCGCGCTCACCGGCCGAAGAGATGGGGCTCACCGCGCCGGATGTTTCCGATGATGACCTTCTGGAGGCAATGACGCGCCACCCGGTCCTGGTGAACCGCCCGATCGTCTGCACGCCCAAGGGCGTCAGGCTCTGCCGGCCCTCCGAGACCGTCCTCGATCTGCTCGACAAGCTCCCGCCGGGGCCGCTTGCCAAGGAGGGCGGCCAGCTGATCATCGACGCCGCGGGAAACCGGGTTTCCTGACGGCCCGACCGCCCGGAACATCCTCGCAACCGAACGAGAGGGGCGGCGCTGCAACCGTTTGCTGGCGGGGCTGCGTTCTTCGGCGCTCGGCATGGCTTTGCCGCGATCCCGATCGTCTGTGAAGCGCGCCGCGCGCTCGTCGGGCCGAGCGCCAGCAGAAACGGGCGGCGCCATGGCCGCCCGTTCCAGACCCGTGAGCGGGGATCGATCAAGCCTTGTATTCCTTCGACTTGAAGGAGATGCCCCGGACGCTTGCCGGTGCGTCGGCAAGCTTGCGGATCTTGCCGAAGGTCAGCTTGTATTCCGGCAGGATCAGCTCGTTGGCGCCCGGGTTCACCACATTGCCCTGGCTGCCCGCGGGCGAGCCGAACACCATCGCCACCTGGCCGCGCCGGGAGGTGTCGACGGGATAGGCGATGCCCTGGGTGGCGCCGTTCTCGTTGGCGATTTCCACCAGGTCGCCGGGTTTGAGGCCAAGATCGGCCATGTCGTCGGGGTTCATCTCGATGAACGGGAAGGGGAAACGATCCTGGATGAAGTCGTTCTCCTGATCGAGGAACTGGTTCTGCCAGAAGATGTTGGCCCGCACATTGTTGATGAAGAAGGGATAGTCCTTCGCCTCGCGCGCCTTGCCCGGCGAATGGTAGCCGCGCCATTGCGAGGCGCAGAACAGCGCCTTCTTGTCCTCGCGCCCGTGCCGGTCGAACTTGCCGTCGGCGTAAAGACGCGGCGTGCCCACCAGCTTGCCGTTCTCGAAACCGCGAACCGGCTCCTGCACGCCGTTGTTGCCCATGGCGCGCAGGCGGTTGTAGGTCACCTCCGGGTTGCCCTGGTGGTAGCCGTCCATGAAGGCGTCCTCCTCGGTCTGCCAGTCATAGTCCTTGAACTGGTCGGCATAGGCGTCATTGCCCATCTCGCGCAGGACGCGCTCCATGTGCTGGGCGATGCCGGCGACGATCAGACAATCGGGTTTGGAGTTGCCGAACGGGTCCATGTAGCGCTCCGACAGCCGCAGGCGCCGCTCGCCGTTCATCGAGGTGAGGTTCATCTCATTCGATTCGCAGGCGGGCAGGATCACATGGGCCGACTGGCCGATCTTGCTGTGGATGATGTCGGCGTTGACGATGAACAGACCCCCGGCATTGACCGCCGCCACGATGGCGTCGACCAGCTCTTCGCGGGCGCCGCCGGCGGCTGCGTCCATCGCCTCCTTCACGATCTGCGAGCGCCGGTTGATCACCCGCTTGAACTCGGCCGCGTTCAGCGTGGTCTTGTAGTGGTCGCAGGCCCAGACGTGATAGACCTTGCCGCCGCCGCCGATCAGCAGCTGATCGACATATTGCGCCGGCCGGCCGACATGGGCGTCAGACGGGCGGTAATAGCCCTCCTGGTGGCCGCCCATCCGGCAGCAGCCGACGCCTTCGCGGCCGATATTGCCGGTGGCGAGCGCCACGTTCACGATCGAGCCCACGGCGTGGTAGTTGTCATTGCCCCAGATCACGCCCTTTTCGTAGCCGATCACCGCCTTGCGGCGCGAACCGTCTTCCTTCGGCTTCGCGATCCATTCGGCCGCCTTGACGATGTCGGCCGCCTCCACGCCGCAGGTCTGCGCGGCCTCCTCGACCGAGGTGCGGCAGCTTTCGAGCGCGTATTCCAGCGAGCCGAGCCCCGCGGGGTGCGCCTCGTCCACCGGCGCCGCTTCGCCGTCGCGGAAGGTCGAGGCCTCGATGAAGTCGCGGCTTTCCCAGCCCTGATCGACGATATGGGTCAGAAGCGCGTTGAACAGCACCGCGTCGGCGCCCGGCTTGATCGCCAGATGCAGCACGTTTTCGGGCCCCGCCACCTCTTCGGCGGCGTTCACCGTGACGGTGCGGCGCGGGTCCACCATGATGAACTTCGCACCGTTGCGCATCCCCGCCACCATGTGGTTCAGGAACAGGTTGGTCTGGGTTTCCAGCGGGTTGGCGCCCACCATCATGATGGTGTCGGTCACCTCGTAGTCGCTGTAGGAATAGTTCAGCTCGCCCACGCCCATGTCGCGGCTGGAGTGCACCTCCGAATTGTAGGCCGGGCGGTTGTGGATCCGGCAGTTCCTGATCTTCATGCTCTGGAAATAGAGCTTGCCGGTGGCCCAGGTGTTTTCATAGCCCCCGGCCGAGCCGCCATGGTCGAACATCGACACCACGAGCTCGTCCTCGCCATAGTCGTTGACGACCTTCGCCGTCACCCGGGCGACGAGGTCAAGCGCATCGTCCCACGAGGTCGGCTGCCAGGTGCCGTTGCGCCAGACCATCGGGTCCGACAGGCGCTGCTGCTGGGTGCCGGTGACGCGCGAGGGGCGATTTTCGGCCATGCGCCCACCGCGGATCGAGGCCAGGCCCGCGTTCACGACGCAGTCCCGGTCGGGCGCCACGACCAGGTGCACGTCCTTCCCGTCCTGCTTGACGATGTTGTACATCGACGGCGCGACCCAGGCGCCGTCGGCGGGCTGCTGTTCGGAAAGGTCGATGCCGAAGGCGTTCTCGTTCGGCTTCAGCCCGCCCTGCCTGTTGCGCGGCCAAGTATAGGCCTTGTAGCCGCAGCCGACGATGCAATAGTGGCAGGTGACGTTCTGCACCTTGGCTTCCGCGGGCGGAATCGGCAGGCGGTCGATCTGTCTCTTGTAGGCCATTGTCGTTCCTCCCCCTCAAAGCACGTTCGACGGACGACCGAAGATCAGGTCGGTCGCGCCTTCGGCATGGATGTCGCCCTTGTCGTCCACGCGCAGGACGAATTGCGGCAGGTTCTGGGTGGCATGGCCCCAGATCTCCTGCCCGCCGGCCTCGGCATCGAAGCGCGAGAAATGGCCGGGGCAGTTGAAGCTGCGATCCTCGCCGTTGTAGTTCAGCATCCAGCCGCGATGCGGGCACAGGGTCGAAAAGGCCACGATGTCGCCATCGGGGCCCACGCCGTCCTCGACCGGCTTGCCCAGCTTCAGCAACACGCCCGGGCTGTCGGCATCGGGATATTCGATGTCGAGCGGCTCGTTCACCTTGAGATCGGCGATGTTGGCCAAACGGTTCGAGGGATAGTCGATGACCGCCGGCGCCGGCGTGGCGCGGGCCTCGCCGGCAGTGGTCACGGTTGATACCGTCGCGCCGGCCGCGGCAAGCGCGCCCCCGCGCAGGAATTGCCGACGGCCCACGTCGGCCAGGTTCTTGCATCTCATGGTTCGCGTTCCTCCCTTGGGATTTCACCGTCCCCAAGAATAATCATCCGCAGGCGCGGCGCGGCGCCGAGTTTTCCCATATGGAAGGGCGCAACCATATGTATTCAAAATACTTCCAGAAGCGTTCGGATTTTCGAACGGGCTGACGGCGCGAATCGCCCGCGGCCTCAACGCTCGTCGCGGGCTATCCCGTAGCGCTGCGTCTTTTCCCACAGCGTGGTGCGTGAAACCTTCAGCAGCCGTGCCGCCCGGCCGATGCGGCCGTCGCAGCGCGCCAGCGTATCGAGGATGTGGCGACGTTCGGCCTGCGCCCGCGCCTCGGCGAGCGTCAGGGGCTGTTCTTGCCCCGCCACGCGTTCGTGGAACAGATCCGCAGACATCAGAAGCGGCCCCGGGGCGCTTTCCACGGCCTGCGCCAGCCGCGCCCGCAGCTCGCGCCCGCCGCCTTCCCAGGGGTGGCTGCGCACGGCGTCCTCGGTCAGGCTGCTGATGCCCTCAAGCGGCGCCTCGCGGCGGGCGTTCATCCGCGCGAACAGCCGATGCATGAGCCAGACCGCATCCTCGGGGCGCTGGTCGAGCGGCGGAATCGCGATCTCGGCCATCTCAAGCCGCAGGATCAGCTCGGCCCTCGGCCCGCCGCGCGCGCGAATACGGGCGATTTCCGCTCCGCATGAGGCAATGACGCGGCCGGCAAAGCCGCCCTCGACGGCGGCCAGAAGCGCTGCCGCGGCGCGGTCGTCGAGCAGGCCCAAGGCATGGATGAAGAGCGTGCCCTCGCCGGTGCGGGCGACGGCCCCGGCAGGGCCCTTGAGACGCCCGCCAGCATCGGCCTCGCGGGCGAGGTTGACCACCTCGAACGGCGCGGCGCGACGGTCGGACAATTCGTGGATGCGGCCCGCGATCAGCCCCTTGCCGGTGCCGGGGCCGCCGACGATCAGCGCGCTTCGATCTTCGCGCGCGATGCGGCGGGCCTGCGCCTCGATCCTTCGGGCGGCGGGCGATATGCCCAGGATCGGCGGGAACGGGTCCTCGGGTCGGGTGGCAACCAGGCCTGCCAGGCGCTCGAGCAGGACGGGGATATCGAAGGGCTTTGTGATGTAGTCGGCCGCACCCGCGCGCATCAGGCGCACAGCCTGGTCGATGCCGCCGTGGCCGGTGATGAACAGGAAGGGCGGCGGCGTGGCCGTCTCGCACAGGCGGGTGAACAGATCTTCGCCGGTGCCGTCCGGCAGGCGGATGTCGCACACCACCGCGTCGATCGGCGCGCGCGGCGTGCGCAGGGCCCCGAGCGCGCGCACCACCTGCCTGAGCCAGATCACCTCGGCCCCTTCGAGTTCCAGCCGCTGCACCAGCGAGGCGCCCATGAACTCGTCATCCTCGACGACGGCGATGCGAAACCCTTTCAGCATGCGTCGCCTCCCGGCTCCGGCGCAACGAGAGGCCCTTCGCGGCCGTCTGCGCCGGGCGCCGCCCCGGCTTGCGGCATGGGCAGGCTGACCCGGATGCGCGTCATGCCGGCCACGCGATCGACCTCGATCTCGCCGCCAAGCCGGGCGACCAGATCGCGCACGAGGCGCAGCCCCACGCCGCCGCTTGCGGCGGGCACCGGACCGCCGCCCAGAAGGCGCGTGCGCGCCGCCCCGCTCAGCCCGGGGCCGCTGTCGGACACTTCGATGCGCAGTCGCGGCCCGTCCTCGGCGGCAACCCGCAGCCCGACCCGCCCGCCACGCCCGGCGGCCTGCGAGGCATTCAGCAGCAGGTTCAGCGCGATCTGGCGGACCTGCGCCGAAGGCAGCGCGTCGAGATCGGCATCCCCGGACGGGACATCCCAGTCGAACTCCTGGCCATGCATGCGCAACTCCGGGCCGATCAGCAGTCGCAGATCCTCGAAATCCTCGGCCGACAGCGGCGCGGCGCTGCGCGAAAACCGGTTCATGTCGAGCGTCGCGCGCGCCACGTCGCGCAGATGCCGCAAGCCGCGCGCCAGCAGGTCGGCCGACTTGCGCACCACCTCCGGCCGGTCGGCATAGCTGCGGATGGTGTCGGTGGCGTTCAGAAGCCCGCCGAGCGGGTTGTTGATCTCATGCGCCAGCGAGGAAGACAGCCGACCGAGGCTGACGAAGCGTTCGCGCTCGGCCATCCGGCGCTCGGTATCCGCCTTCTCCGCGATCGCGCCGACCATGCGGTTGTAGATGCGCACAAGGCGGTTCAGCTCGTTGTCGCCGCGCGGCATGTCCCGATCGGGAATCGGGCGGGGCGTGCCTTCGGTCTCTTCCATCCAGTCGGCAAGGCGACTGATCGGCGCCAGCATCCGCCGCGTGGCCAGATAGCCGACGAGCGCCAGAAATCCCGTCGCCAGAGCATTTCCGAAGATCAGCAACTGCCTGATCCGGCGGCGTTCGGCCTGCAGGTCGGAGATGTCCAGATCGGTCAGGATCTGCCCCACCTCGCGCCCCTGATAGACCAGCGGCGCCCGCAGGCGGACACGGTCGGACGCCTCGGCCAGGATCAGCTTCGCGGGGGACTGGGCGCCGGCGGCAATGGCTTCGATCGGGCTGTCAACGGGCGCGCGCCGCGGATCTGTGGCGGCCAGAACACGGCCCCTGGTGTCGGCCACGCCGGAAAACACGTTGCGCCGGCCCGCGGACGCCCCGGCGGCGCGCTCGAGGGTGTCGTAGATTTCCCAGACATCCTTGCGCAGCACATGCGCCCCCAGCGCGACCGACAGCGATTCCACATGCAGCCGGGCGAGCTCGCGGATACGGGTTTCCTGCTGGCGATCAAGAACGATCAGCACCAGCTGCGAGGCCACCGCCGCCACCGCCGCCATCAGCACCGCGACGACGAGCGGCACCCGGTAGGAAAGCGAGAGATCGCGCCACCACCGCATCAGCGCAGCCCGTTGAAGATTCGCATGCGGCGCCTGATCCCGTCGAACAGGCCGGGGGGCGCCGCGGCCATCCCGTCGAGTTGCAGGATGCCGAGCGCCGCCCGTCCCTCTGCCGTCCGGTCGAAGCCGAGAAGCGCGCGGGTGATGTCGGCGACATCGGGATCGGAAAGCCTCTCGGTCAGCGCGCAGATGGGTGGAAAGCCCAGCCAATCCGAGCGGTGGATCACCCGCGTGCCCGCCGTCAGCTGCGGCTCGGCCCGGGCCAGAACCTCCCAGACATAGCCGTCCACGCTGCCCGAACGCACCAGCCCCGCCGAGACCGCCCGCACCACGTTGCGATGGCCATAGGTAAAGATTGTGCGGCCGAAGAACTCTTCCGGGCGCAAGCCCTTCCTCGCCAGATCCGAGGCCGTCACCAGAAAGCCCGAGTTGGAATCGGGATCGGAAAAGGCGTGGATATCGCCCCTGAGGTCATCGAGCCCCTCTGCCGCGTCGTTCGCGTCGACGACCAGGTAGGAGCGATAGAGCGGCCGGCCGTTCCACACCGGCACCGCGATCACCGAAAGCTGATCCTCGTGCTGAAGATAGGGGTAGCCGCAGAGCCAGGCCGCATCCAGCGCGCCTTCGAGCAGAAGCGCGGTGACTTCCTTGTAGGTGCGCCGCTGCTCCATCTCCACCGGCCGGTCGAGCGCTGCGACCAGGGCCGCGCGCAGCCGGTCGATCACCGCCGCGTCATTGTCCAGAAACACCGGCGTCAGCCCGAGCCTGACCGGTTGCGCAGCCGCCCGTGCGAGCGCAGGCGCGGCAAGCGCGGCCGCTCCTCCCGTCGCAAGGAACCGCCGCCTGGCCTGATTCAATCGCTCTTTCCATGTTTTTTGCATGCCGGGCTTCAGCCTAGGAACACGGTGGTCCCAACGCAACAGATCGAGAGCGGCGACACCGAAGGCCCCGCGACTGACAAGTCCGACCCCGGGCGCCGCCACGGGGCGCACGCGCCTTGGTCCGCGGCAATCGGTCAGGGCGCAGAGAAGCTGGCGGCTCCTCGAGCGGGGACGATGCGCCAACAGCCGAGGGCCGAGCGGTCCGTTCACTCCGGCCAATGTCACCGCGAGTTTCAGGTGGGCATGGCCCGAACACGCTGCGCCGCGCGCACAGGCATCATCCATAGGCGTGCGAACACCTCGAAGCAGCGCTGCGGCAGGCGGTTACCGAAATTGCCGAGCGGCAGATCCTCGAAGACGACATAGGGCGTGCCGCGCCAGGCCGGCCGGTTCGCTGCCCCCATCTTCGCTTCGATGAACGGGTCCGCGCTCTGCGCTTCGTCGCCCGGATACCAGCGCAAGGTGACGCCGGCGGTGTCCATGAGCTTGCCATCGGCCCAGATGCGGCCGATGCCGGTGGTCGACCCCTCGCAGAGCGCCACGGCGAAGCTGGCGTAATAGCGATACGCCGTCGTCTTGACCTTGCCGCCCGCGCGCATGCGTCCGTAGACGCGCGGGATGACCGCGCCTTCACGGCGGCGGAGCTGATCCGCGAGCGCGCCGCCCCGGCAAAGCCCAACATGGGGCTGGCCACATGGAAGGGCGCGGTGGTGCGCAAGGGCGACGTGGGCACCGCCAAGAACTATCGGGGCGAGGCGGAAATCCGCGAACTAAACCTGATCGTCACCTGACCTGCCACTGAACTTTCATCCACTTGGGATCAGAGCCCTTTGGGTTGATACGCCGATTGGCGCAGGTTGAGCAACCGGCAGCTGCGCGGAGCTTTCATCTGGCGCAGCGTGGCTGTCGGTTGCGGTGAACAGGCGCTCGGCAAATGCTTTTGGCGTCTGG
>NZ_JBWOMN010000031.1:0-2189 GCF_056449545.1 Oceanicella sp.
GGCGCCGGGGCCCGCTGGTATCTGTGGCTGCACATCGCGCTTGGCTGGGGGCTCAGCCTGCTGGCGGTGGCGGCGTTTTCCGGCCTGGTGAGATCGGATTGACGCGATGGCGGACGAGAAAACGCAAAACCCGCACCGGCTGGCCATTCGCGTCTATTACGAGGACACCGATTTCGGCGGCGTGGTCTATTACGCCAACTACCTGAAATTCTTCGAACGCGGGCGCACGGAATCGCTGCGCGCGCTCGGGGTCGATCAGCTGGCGCTGAAGGCGGCGGGGATCGTGTTCGTGGTGCGGCGGTTCGAGGTCGACTATCTGGCGCCCGCCCGGTTCGACGACATGATCGTGGTGGAAACCGGCGTCGACAAGGTGGGCGGGGCCTCGGTGACCATGACCCAGCGCATCGCGCGCGGCGACGCGACGCTGACGCGCGCCAGGGCCCGGGTGGCCTGCATGACCGCCGACGGGCGCCCCGCGCGGCTGCCGGATGACCTGCGCGAGGCGTTGTCGCGCATGGCGTGACGGTCCGCCCGGGCGGCCTGAAACCCTCCGGTCCGGGAAACCCTGACGCGCCGCCCTAGTTTCGGCGCACATCATGCACTATCATTGACACCAGAGCAGGCCCGGACGAAACACCCTCGGCAAAAGCGGGTGGCGCGAGGGCTGGTCCGCGCGAGCGGATGCATGAGCAAGAGGCAGGCTGAGCTGATGGAATCCATACTGGAGCTGTTTCTGCGCGCCACGCTGGTCGTGCAGCTGGTGATGGTGCTGCTGATCCTCGCCTCGTTCTGGTCCTGGGCGATCGTGGCGGGCAAGATGATCGGCTTCGCGGCGGTGAGGCGCGAAAGCGGCATGTTCGAGAACGCCTTCTGGTCCGGCCAGCCGCTCGAGGACCTGCACGCGCGGGTCGGCGAGCGGCCGCGCTCGGCCATGGAGCGGATCTTTTCCGCCGGCATGCAGGAATGGCGCAAGTCGCAGTCGCGCGGCGGCGTCCTGATCCCCGGGGCGCTGTCGCGCATCGAACGCGCCATGAACGTCGCCATCAACCGCGAGGCGGAGACCCTGGACGCCCGGCTCGGATTTCTCGCCACGGTGGGGGCGATCGCGCCCTTCGTGGGGCTGTTCGGCACGGTCTGGGGCATCATGAACAGTTTTTCGGCGATCGCCGAACAGCAGAACACCAACCTCGCGGTGGTGGCGCCGGGGATTTCCGAGGCGCTTCTGGCCACCGCGCTGGGGCTGTTCGCGGCGATCCCGGCGGTGATCTTCTACAACAAGCTGTCGGGCGACGCGGATCGGTTGACCGCGCGGATGGAGAATTTCGCCGATGAATTCGGCGCCATCCTGTCGCGCCAGATGGAACGGCGGGACGGCTGACATGGGCGCGAGCGTTTCAGACCGCTCGGGCGGCGGGCGGCGACGGCGCGGACGGGCGGGCCGCCGGCTGATGGCCGAGATCAACGTCACCCCCTTCGTCGACGTGATGCTGGTGCTGCTGATCATCTTCATGGTGGCGGCGCCGCTGCTCACCGTCGGCGTGCCCATGGAACTGCCGCGCACCGCAGCCAATCCGCTGCCCACCCCCAACGAGGCCCCGCTGACCATCCAGCTGTCCGCCGACGGGCAGGTCTATGTGCTCGACGAACCGGTGGCCCGCGACAGGCTGCCCGCCCTGCTGGCGGCGCTGGCGCGGGAACGGGGCGAGGACAAGGTGTTCGTGCGCGCCGACCAAAGCATCCCCTATGGCAGGGTGATGGAGGTGATGGGCGCGCTCAACGCCAGCGGGTTCCGCTCCATCGGGCTGGTCACCGACACGCAGGACGGTTCGGGGCGCGCCGCGGAGGAGGAGCGGTGAGCCCCCCCGGCGCCCCGGCCAGCGACGCGCTTGACCGCGGAACCGTGCCGGGGATCGCCGTGTCGGCGCTGCTGCATGGCGCCATCATCGCCATGGTGCTGTTCGGCGGCCCGATCTTCGACGCCAGGCCGCCGCCGGCCATCGCCATCGCCAATGTGGACCTGATCAGCGGCGAGGCGTTCGACGTGGCCATGTCCTCGGCGCCGCAAGGGCCGCGCGACCCCGCGGCGCAGATCGCGCCGCCGATGGACGGCGAACCGGCGCCGCCCGCGGCGCCGGCCGCCGACGCCGCGCCGGATCGCGCCCAACAGCCCCGCGCCGAGGTCCCCGGCG
>NZ_JBWOMN010000032.1:0-8908 GCF_056449545.1 Oceanicella sp.
AGCGCCGGGCCGAAGCGCGCCGCCGGGCCGCGCGCCGCCTGCGCCCGCTTGCGATTGGCGAAATCCGCCAGCGCGCGGGGCAGGCGTTCGCCCAGCATGTCAAGCTTTTGCGCGCGCTCGGCCAGCACCTGTTCGGGGCGGGGCAATGCCCGGGCCAGATCGCGCAGGCGACGGCGGCGGTCCTCCAGCAGGCGGACCAGCGCGCGCAGGCGGCGTTCCTCGAACCCGGCCAGCGCGGCGCGCAGTTCGGCGCGCACCGGCACCGCGATCTCGGCGGCGGCGGTTGGGGTGGGGGCGCGCTTGTCGGAGACGAAATCGATCAGCGTGGTGTCGGTTTCATGCCCCACCGCGGAGATCACCGGAATGGCGCTGGCGGCCACGGCGCGCGCGACGCTTTCTTCGTTGAAGCCCCAGAGGTCCTCGACCGAGCCGCCGCCGCGCGCCACGATCAGCACGTCGGGGCGCGGAACCGCGCCGCCGGGAACGAGCGCGTTGAACCCTTCGATGGCGGCGACCACTTCGGGCGCGCATTTCGCGCCCTGCACCGCCACCGGCCAGATCAGCACCTTTCTGGGAAATCGGTCGGCGAGCCGGTGCAGGATGTCGCGGATCACCGCGCCCGAGGGCGAGGTGACGACGCCGATCACCTCGGGCAGGAACGGCGTCGGCTTCTTGCGGGCGGGGTCGAACAGGCCCTCGGCGGCCAGCGCCTTCTTCAGGCGTTCGAGCCTGGCCAGCAGCGCGCCCTCGCCGGCATAGACCATGTCCTCGACGATCAGCTGGTAGCGCGACTGACCGGCATAGGTGGTGAGCTTGCCGGTGGCGATGACCTCGTCGCCCTCCTGCGGCTGGATCGACAGCCGCGCGGCGACGCCTTTCCAGACGATGGCGTTGAGCACCGCCCGGTCGTCCTTGAGGTCCAGATAGACATGCCCCGAGCGCGGCCGCGACACGCGCCCGATCTCGCCGCGCACCCGCACATGGGAAAAATCCGCCTCGATGACCCGCTTCACCGCGCCCGAAAGTTCGGAGACCGAGAATTCCGGCGCGTTGGCGCCCTTGGCCCCGGCGTCGCCGCCTTTCGCGGGGCCCTCGTCGAACAGGTCTGACATGGCCGCGACACTAGCCCCGCGCGGCGGCGAGGCCAAGACGCGGCGGCGCTAAAGGTCGAGGTCGAAATACGCCTTGGCCCAGCCATGCACGTTGTCATGGGCGTAGACGCGCACCGACTTGAGGCCGCCGGGCAGCGTCACCCCGCCCAGCGAGCGGGTGAAGGGCTGTTCGTTGACATGCGGGTGGACCAGGGTGCGGGTTCCAAGCACGGCGCCGTCGGCGTCGCGGATTTGCCAGGCGTCGGCGTAGTGGTCCCAGCCCTCGTCGGCGTGGCGCAGGGTGACGTCGAAGCGCCACTGGTCGCCGGATCGGGCGGCGCGGGCGTCGACGATTTCGACCTCGCCGGCGAAAGCCGGGGCGGCGAGAAGCGCGAGCAGGGCGGGGAGGGCGAGGATCAGGGCGGCGATGCGGCGCATGGGGGGCTCCTTGGGCGATTTGCGCCAGTCTAGGGGGTTGGATTGGCGGCGCGGATCACGAATTCGGCGCCGGGCGCACCGGACCCGGCCTTGCGCACGGGGCGGGCGGCGACCCGCGCATCTCGGCCCCCCCCGGGCGGCGAGCATGACGAAAAATCAACCGCGGGCGGCGGCCACCGCGGCGCAGATGTCGTCGACCACCGAGTCCACCAGCGCTGCATCCTCGCCCTCGGCCATCACGCGGATCAGCGGCTCGGTGCCGGATTTGCGAATCAGCACCCGGCCGGTCCCGTCGAGTCGGGCCTCGCCGGCGGCGATGGCCTTTTGCACCGCGCGCTGGTCCAGCGGCGCGGCGCCCGGGGCGTAGCGGACATTCTTGAGGATCTGGGGAAGGGGGGCGAAGCGGGCGCAGACCACCGAAGCCGGGGCGCCCTCCTCGGCGATGGCGGCGAGCACCTGCAGCGCCGCCAGCAGCCCGTCGCCGGTGGTGGCGTGGTCGGACATGACGATGTGGCCGGACTGTTCGCCGCCCAGATTGAATCCGCCGCGGCGCATGGCCTCGACCACGTAGCGATCCCCGACCTTGGCGCGCAGCAGGCGGATGCCGCGCGCGTCCAGATGCCGTTCCAGCCCCAGATTGGACATCACCGTCGCCACCAGCGTGTTCCCGGCCAGCCGCCCGGTCGCCTGCCAGCGCCCGGCGATCAGCGCCATGATCTGGTCGCCGTCGATGATCTCGCCATGTTCGTCGATGACCAGCACCCGATCGGCGTCGCCGTCAAGCGCGACGCCCAGATGCGCGCCTTCCTCGATCACGGTCTTCTGGCACAATTCGGGCGCCGTCGATCCGACCCCGGCGTTGATGTTGGCGCCGTCGGGATCGACCCCGATGCGGATCACCTCGGCCCCCAGTTCCCACAGCACTGCGGGCGCGGTCTTGTAGGCGGCGCCGTTGGCGCAGTCGAGCACCACCCGCAGCCCGTCGAGCCGCAGGGCCCGCGGAAACGTCGCCTTGGCGGATTCGATGTAGCGGCCCAGCCCGTCGTCGATGCGCTGCGCCTTGCCCAGATCGCCGGCGTCGGCCAGCGCCAGCGGGCGTTCCATGTAGCTTTCGATCTTGGCCTCGATCGCATCGGACAGCTTGTAGCCGTCGGGGCCGAACAGCTTGATGCCGTTGTCTTCATAGGGGTTGTGGGAGGCGGAGATCATCACTCCGGCGTCGGCGCGCAGCGATTTGGTGAGCATGCCCACGGCGGGGGTCGGGATCGGGCCGAGCAGGAACACGTCGATGCCAACCGAGATGAACCCCGCCGTCAGCGCCGGTTCGATCATGTAGCCCGACAGCCGCGTGTCCTTGCCGATCACCACCCGATGGCGGTGCTTGCCGCGCAGGAAATGCCGCCCCGCCGCCTGCCCCAGCCGCATGGCCACCTCGGCGGTCATGGGGTGTTCGTTGGCGCGCCCGCGAATGCCGTCGGTTCCGAACAGTTTGCGGCTCATGCCGATCCTCCCGCCGTGGTCTCGTTTCCAGTCTCGGCGCGGTTCAGCGCCTGCCAGACCGCCGCCGCCTGCGCGGTTTCGGCCACGTCATGCACGCGCAACACCTGCACGCCCTGCGCCAGCCCCGCCAGCCCGGCGGCGATGGAGCCGGGCGCGCGGCGCGCGGCGATTTTCTCGCCCGCCAGCATGCCGATGAAACCTTTACGGGAGGCGCCCAGCAACACGCCGCAGCCGAGCCCGTGAAACAGCGACAGATTGGCCAGCAGCCGCAGGTTGTGCGCCAGCGTCTTGCCGAACCCGATGCCCGGATCGACCAGGATGCGCCCGCGCGGGATCCCCGCCGCCACGCAGGCGGCGACGCGGGTTTCGAGGCAGTCGTAGATGTCCAGCAGCACGTCGTCATAGCGCGGATCGTCCTGCATGTCGCGGGGCGCGCCCTGCGCGTGCATCAGGCAGACCGCGCCGCCCAGCGCGGCCGCCGTCGACAGGCTGTCGGGCGCGTGGGCGAGCGCGGTCACGTCGTTCCAGAGCGCCGCGCCGCGCGCGAAGGCGGCGCGGGCGACGCCCGGCTTGCGGGTGTCGATGGAGACGGGGCGCGGCAGCCCGGCGGCGCGCAATCCCTCCGCCAATCCCTCCAGCACCGGGGCGATGCGGGCGGTTTCCTCGGCCTCGGTCACGTCCTGCGCGCCGGGGCGGGTGGATTCGCCGCCGATATCGATGACATCGGCGCCCTGCGCCGCCATCTCCAGCCCGCGCGCGATCGCGGTGCGCGCCGCGTCATGGCGCCCGCCGTCGGAAAAGCTGTCGGGAGTGACGTTGAGCACCCCCATCAGGCGCGGGCGGTCCAGCGCCAGGCCGCAGAGCGGCGGGCGCGGATCGCTCAGCCGGGCGCGGACCTCCTCAGGCAGATCGCGCGCGGCGATGCGTTGGGGCGGCGCGGCGCGGGACAGGATCTCGACCTCGTCAAAACGCGCCCAGCCGCCGGCGATCGGCAGCGAATCGCGCCCCGGCGCGGCGGCGGGGATCGGGCGGTGGTAGAATTCTGGCGTCATTGGGCGGGTCTCCGTTCCCGGCGGCTCGGGGCAGCGGAGTAGCCGCCGCGCGGCGGCGCGTCCAATCAAAAACCGCTGCAGCTTGCAATATAACACTTTTGTTTCGTGAAATAAATTGTGCTCGCGCTTTTTAGTGTGAATCATTGAGAACCACACTTTTCATATCTATGTTCCTCCGCAACGACGCCCAGGCAGAGGAGACCCGCCATGGCCAGACCTTTCAGACCCGCCGTTCTCACCGCCCATGCGCTTGGCGACGGCGCCGCGATCTGGTGGACCGGCGCCGGTTGGTCGGCGCGGCTTGACGACGCCCGCGTCGCCGCCACCCCGGCGCAGGCCGAGGCGCTGGCCGCCCTTGGGGCCACGCCGCTGATGCAGGCCGCCGTGGTCGGCCCCTACCTCATGGACGTGACCCTGACCGACGGCGCCCCCGCCCCGGCGACGCGGCGCGAATCGATCCGCGCCGGGCGCGTCCCGACCTTCGACTACGGCCCCGCCGCGGCGGCGGTCGAGCGCGCCGCCTGACCTTGGCGCCAGGGAGAGACCCCATGTATCGCTACGACCAATTCGACGACGCCTTCGTGCGTCAGCGCGCGGCGCAGTTCCGCGACCAGGTGGCGCGCCGGCTCGACGGCTCGCTGACCGAGGAGGAGTTCAAGCCGCTGCGCCTGATGAACGGCCTCTATCTGCAACTGCACGCCTACATGCTGCGGGTCGCCATCCCCTACGGCACGCTGGGCGCGGCGCAGATGCGCGCGCTGGCCGACATCGCCCAAAGATACGATCGCGGCTACGGGCATTTCACCACCCGCCAGAACATCCAGTTCAACTGGCCCAAGCTGAGCGACGCGCCCGACATCATCGACGCGCTTGCCGATGTGGGGATGCACGCGATCCAGACCTCGGGCAACTGCATCCGCAACACCACCTCGGACCCGTTCGCGGGGGTGGCGGCGGATGAGCTGGAGGACCCGCGCCCGACCGCCGAGCTGATCCGGCAATGGTCGAGCCTGCACCCGGAATTCACCTTCCTGGGGCGAAAGTTCAAGATCGCGGTGACCGGGGCCGAAAACGACCGCACCGCGCTGCGGGTGCATGACATCGGCATCGAGATCATTCGCGGCCCGACTGGCGATGGGGCTGGCGATGGGGCTGGCGGCGAAACCGGCGAGATCGGCTATCGCCTGCATGTGGGCGGCGGGCTGGGCCGCACGCCGATGATCGCCAGACCCCTGCGGGATTTCCTGCCGCGCAGGGACCTGCTGCCGTATCTGGAGGCGGTGCTGCGCGTCTACAACCTGCAAGGCCGACGCGACAACAAGTACAAGGCGCGGATCAAGATCCTGGTGCACGAGATGGGGATCGCGGCGTTCCGCGACGCGGTGGAGGCGGAATTCGCGCGGCTCGACGGCGCGACCATCGCCCCGGACGCGGCGGAAATCGCCCGCATCGCCGCCTATTTCGCGCCGCCCGACTACCAGAGCGCGCCGCGCATGCTGGATTACGAGAGCCTCGTGCATGACGACGCCGATCCCGCCGGCGATGCGGCGCTGGCCCGCGCCCGCGCCAAAAACCCGGATTTCGACGCCTGGGCGACCCGGAACGCCCATCCGCACAAGACCCCCGGCCACGCGGCGGCCACCATCTCGCTGAAACCCGTGGGCCGCGCCCCCGGCGACGCCACCGCCGAGCAGATGCGCGCCATGGCCGAGGCGGCGGAGCGGTTTTCACTGGGCGAGCTGCGCATCACCCACGAACAGAACGTGGTGCTGCCGCATGTGGCCAGGCGCGACCTTCCGGCGCTGTGGCGGCTGCTGCGCGCCCATGGGCTCGACGCGCCCAATCGCGGGCTGATCACCGACATCATCGCCTGCCCGGGGCTGGATTACTGCGCGCTGGCCACGGCGCGTTCGATCCCGGTGGCGCAGGCGATCTCGCGCCGCTTCGCCGACCCGGCGCGCCAGCGCGACATCGGGCCGCTGTCGGTCAAGATCTCGGGCTGCATCAACGCCTGCGGGCATCACCATGTGGGCCATATCGGCATTCTCGGGCTCGATAAGGCCGGGGTCGAGAGCTACCAGATCACCATCGGCGGCGACCCGACCAATGCGGCGGCGCTGGGCGAGCGCGCCGGTCCGGGGTTTTCCTTCGACCAGGTCCCCGACGTGATCGAGACGCTGGTGGATCATTACCTGAGCGTGCGCGAGGGCCGCGAGACCTTCCTGCAGACCTATCGCAGAACCGGCATGGCCGGGTTCAAGGAGGCGCTCTATGCCGCTGCTTGACGACACCGGAATCGTCCCCGACCCCTGGGTGCGGGTGGAGAACGGCCAGATGGCGCCCGAAGGCGCAAAGGTGATCCTCAGCCTCGATCGGCTGGTGGAGGAGGGCGCCCCGAACGGCGCGCTGGCGCTGGGGGCGCATGTCTCGGCCGAGGTCGATCCGGCGGCGCTGGCGCTGCTGCTGGACCGGCTGGCGCTGATTTCGGTGAATTTTTCCGGCTTTGCCGACGGGCGCGGGTTTTCCGTGGCGCGACGGTTGCGAAGCATGGGGTTTGTGGGGGAATTGCGCGCTTTCGGGCCGCTGATCGCCGATCAATACGCGGCGCTGCGCGCCTGCGGCTTTGACGCGGTGGAGCTGCCCGAGACGCTGGCCGCGCGCCAGCCCGCCGAACAATGGGCGGCGGCCGCGGCCTCCATGCGCCTGAGCTATCAGCGCGGCTACGCGCTGGGCGGCGACGTGCTGGACGCGCGGCGCGCCGGACGGCGGGACGCGGCGCCATGAGCTTTGACGCCTCCCCCGGCGGCATGGGAATCGCCGGGGCGAATGGCGGCGGGGTCGCCGCACGCCCCGCCGCCAGCCTGCTGCACCGCCACGCGCAACGACGCGCCGACGCGCTGAACCGGCTGCATCGCGGGAAATCGGCGCAGGATCTGCTGGCCGACGCGCTGACCAGCGAGTTTCGCGGCCGCATCGCGCTGGTGTCCTCCTTCGGCGCGGAAAGCGCGGCGCTGCTGCATCTGGCGGCGCAGATCGACCCGACGACGCCCGTGCTGTTTCTGGAAACCGGGATGCTGTTCCCGGCGACGCTGGCCTATCAGCAGGAACTGGCCGAACGGTTGGGATTGCGCGATCTGCGCCTGATCCGGCCCGATGCGCGCGACATCCGCGCCGGCGATCCGAAGGGCGAGCTGCACCGCCGGGATCAGGATTCCTGCTGCGATCTGCGCAAGACCCGGCCGCTGGAGCGCGCGCTGGCGCCGTTCGACGCCTGGATCACCGGGCGCAAGCGGTTCCAGTCGGCAGAGCGCGCGGCGCTGGAGCTCTACGAGACCGACGCGGCGGGGCGCATCAAGCTGAACCCGCTGGCGGATTGGGACGCGGCGCGGATCCGCGATCACATGCGGGCCCACGCCCTGCCGCTGCACCCCATGGCCATGGAACGCTTCCCGTCGCTGGGCTGCGCGCCCTGCACCACCGCGGTGGCCGAGGGCGAGGACCCGCGCGCCGGGCGCTGGCGCGGGCGCGAGAAAACCGAATGCGGCATCCATTTCGTCAACGGACGCGTGGCGCGCCGCCCCAATGGCGGATCGGGATCCGCCCTACGCTAATTGCATTCGCCGCGCCGACGCTTGCGGCGCGGCGCTCGACGTGCAGCAGGGCGGATCCCGATCCGCCATTGGGGCGTGACTCAGTTGCGGTCGCGGATCGAGCTGATGATCAGCAGCAGGATCGACCAGACGATCAGCAACAGGAAGAACGCCGCCAGCGACCAGGTGATGCGGCTGGGGTATTCGGCCTCTTCGGAACGGGTCGGGGCGATGTGGGTGGCAAGGTATCGCTGGGCGCGGCGGGCGTCGGCGCGGGCGGTCTCCACCGCGGCGAGGGTGGACGTGTACATGTTCTCGGCGAAGCGCAGCTCCACCAGCAGCTCCTCCTGTTCGCCGATGGCGTCGGTCAGGGAGACCGAGGGCTGCGATCCGTCGCCGGCGACGGCGCCTGACTTGTTGGCGATCAGGTTCTCTTCCTGCGCGATCTGGGCGTCGAGGCTTTCGATCTGGCGCTTCAGGGCCGACAGGGTCGGGCTGTTCGGGCCCAGCAGCCCCTTGCGGCTGTCGTAATCCGCCTTCAGCAGCGAACGCTGGCTCTTGAGCTCCGCGATCAGCGTCATGGCGGCGACGATGTCCTGCGCGATGTCCGCCGAGCCCTCGGCCATGCGGAACACCTGCAGGCGCTTGCGCATCTCGCGCACCCGCGCCTCGGCCTCGCGCAGATCCTCGACCGCGTAGGACACCGCGTCCTGGCGCGCGCGGGTGGACAGATCATTGATCAGGCGTTCGCTTTCGGCCACCAGCGCCCGGGCCACGCGCTGGGCGTCCTCCGGGTCGAAGGCCTTGACCTGCACGTAGATGATGCCGCCGCCGCTGTCATAGGAGACCGTGACCGCAAGGTTCCAGTAGAACACCAGTTCTTCGATCGTGCGGTTGTCGCCGAGGCGGAACAGCCAGTCGGCTTTGGGATTGTTGTAGATGGCGCGCAGGTCTATCTGCTTGTCCAGCTTTTCGACCAGCGGTTGGCTCTGGAGGTATTCGTAGAGCATCTGGCTGTCGCCCGCGGTGCTGTCGCCGCCGCCGCCGCCCAGCAGCTCCATCACCGGCGAAGGCAGGGTGGAATCGAGCGCCCGCACCGCGAAGGACACCTCCGAGGCGTATTGATCCGCGGCCCGCGCCCAGAGATACCAGGTCACGCCGCCCGCCGGGGCCAGCACCATGACGATGAAGCTCAGCCACAGGGCCATGCGCCGCCAGAAGCCGCGCCGCCGGGCGC
>NZ_JBWOMN010000033.1:0-8152 GCF_056449545.1 Oceanicella sp.
CCAGCGCCCGGCAGCGGCGCGCCGGGCTGGCGATCACGCGGCGCGCGCGCGGGGTCGCGGCCAGCGCCGCCTCGATCTGGCGCGGCGCGTCGGGCCCGAGGCCGATGTCGAGGCGCCCGTAGCACAGCCCCGCGGCGGCGTCGGGGACGGGGTGGCGCAGGAAAATCATGCCCAGAACCCGGCCAGAACGATCATCGCGGTCAGCTCTCCGATCTGTTCGATGGCGCCCAGCCCGTCGCCGGTGTAGCCGCCAAGGCGGCGCGTCAGGACCAGCAGCGCCAGCGCCGCGGCGCCGGCGGCGCTCACACAGGCGATCACGGCGCTTGCGCCGCCCAGCGCGGCGGCGAGACCCAAGGCGGCGGCGAGGGCGGCGCCCCCCTCGAAAGCCGTGACGCCCGACGCTTCGCTGGCCGCCCCGCCCCCGATCGTTTCGCGCGCATAGGACCCCAGCCACAGCGCCGCGGCGATCAGCGCGCGGCCCCAGGCATGGGCGATCAGCAGCGCCAGCGCCCCGGCGACCGGCTCGAACCCCGCCAGCGCCGCCCAGCGCAGCCCGACGCTGAGGATCAGGCCGATCCCGGCATAGGCGCCGATGCGGCTGTCGCGCATGATCGCCAGCGCCCGGGCGCGGTCCGCATGGCCGCCGATCCCGTCGCAGCAATCGCCGAGCCCGTCTTCATGCAGCGCGCCGCTGGCCGCGATCCCGGCGGCGATCGCGATCCCGGCGGCGACCGGCGCCGGCAGCCAGGCCGCGCCCGCCAGCCAGACCAGCGCCGCGATCCCGCCCACCGCCAGCCCGGCCAGCGGAAAATACCGCGCCGCGCGGGCCAGCATGCCGGGGTCGTGGCCGACCCAGCCGGGCGTCGGCAGGCGGGTGAGAAAGCGCAGCGCGCAGAACGCCAGCGCCAGTTCCCGCCGCAGCGCGCGCATCAGTCCGCCTTGCCCGAGACGCCGGCGCTTTCGAACGTCGCCATGTCGTTGAGCATGGCGCAGGCGGCGCCGAGCAGCGGCAGCGCCAGCAGCGCGCCGGCGCCCTCGCCCAGGCGCATGTCGAGATCCAGCAGCGGCTGGGTCCCGAGCGCCGTCAGCATCAGCTTGTGGCCCGGTTCGTGCGAGCGGTGGGACTGGATCAGGTAGGGGGCGATGTCCGGGCGGGCGCGCAGCGCGACCAGCGCCGCCGCCGAGGAGATGAACCCGTCCACCAGCGCCGCGGCGCGGGCCGAGGCGGCGCCGATCATCGCCCCGGCCATCACCGCGATTTCCAGCCCGCCATAGGCGGCGAGCGCCGCCATGGGCGTCATCTCCGGCCCGTGGCGCGCGGCGGCGCGGCGCAGCGCCGCGAGCTTGCGCGACACCCCGGCGTCGTCGAGCCCGGCGCCGGGGCCGGTGAGCGCCGCGAGGTCGAGCCCGGCGATCTTGTGCGCCAGCAGCGTCGCCGCCGAGGTGTTGGCGATGCCCATCTCGCCCAGCGCGATCACCTGCGCGCCCGCGGCGACCGCCTCGCGCGCCAGCTCGGCGCCGAAATCCAGCGCGGCGCGGGTCTCGTCGCCGGTCATGGCGTCCTCGACCGCGGCATTGCGCGTGCCGGCCCGGATATTGGCGCGGCGCAGGGCGGGCGCGCCGGGGCCGGCGTCGGGGATCGGCGCGGCGACGCCCGCATCCACCACCGTCACCGCCGCGCCCACGGCGCGCGCGAACACATTGGCCGCGGCGCCGCCGCCGAGGAAATTCAGCACCATCTGCGCCGTGACCTCCTGAGGCCAGGCGGAGACGCCCTCGGCGGCGATGCCGTGATCCCCGGCGCAGAGCAGCAGCCGCGCGGCGGCGCCCGGCGCCGGGTCGTTCTGGATCAGCGCCAGCTGCAGGGCCAGCGATTCGATGCGGCCCAGCGAGCCCGGGGGCTTGGTCTTGCAGTCGATGGCCCGCTGCACGCGGGCGCGCAGGGTCTCGTCGATGGGGGGGATGGTCAGTCGGGTCAGCATCGGGCGGTCTCGCTGTTGTCTTGCGTTGTCTTGTGTTTCCGGCTTTTCACGTGTTTTCGGGGTCGGGATCGGGATCGGGGTCGGGATCGGGGTCGGGATCGGCCGCGCGCGGGGGCGGGGGGATGCGCGACACGAAATGGCCTTTCACCCCCTGCGGCCAGTCGCGATAGGGCACCTGCCCGCGGTCCGACTGCGCGTAGCGCGCGGCGTAGTCCACCAGCGCCGCGGCGCTGTCGGCGTCGGGGGCGAAGCTGCCGAGCACGTAGCCGATCTTGCCCTCCGCGGCGATGGCGACGTTGCAGGGATGCTCGCAGCCCATGAGGCAGGCATGGGTTTCCACCGCGATCTCCGCGCGCCCGGCGGCGGCGGCGGTCACGTGGGCGTGCAGGATCTCGCCGCCGGTGCGCCCGTCGCGGGTCTTGGCGTCGGGCGCGAAGGCGCAGGTTTCGCAGATGATGAGGCGAGCGGTCATGGGGCGTCCTGTGGGTCTGGGTCAGGGTCAGCATATCCGGGCGAAGCGTCGTCTTATGCGCATCGGGAGACGGAATCAAAGTGGATTGCGACGCGCGCCGCAGATGATAAGGAGAAGGCGAACGGCGCCCCGGCGAGGGCGGAGCGGATTCGGGGCGCGGCCGACCCAGCCAGGGGGCCCAGGCCGAAGCTGTTCGACCGGACGCGCGGCGCGGGGTCGCGGGCGCGTCGCCCTCGCCGATGCGCCAGCGAGGGAGACACGCATCGCCATGACCGACAACGCCTCTGAACCCGCCGAGGGATCTGCGCCGAAATACGGGGTGATGATCTGCGGCCATGGCTCGCGATCCCAGGCCGCGGTGGATGAATTCGCGGTGCTGGCGCAGAAGCTGCCGGCGCATTTCCCCGACTGGCCGGTGGAATACGGCTATCTGGAATTCGCCAACCCGGTGATCCGCGACGGGCTGGACCGGCTGCGCGCACAGGGCTGCGACCATATCCTCGCCGTGCCGGGGATGCTGTTCGCGGCGATGCACGCCAAGAACGACATTCCGACGGTGCTCAACACCTACGCGGCCAGGCACGGGATCGCCATCGGCTATGGGCGCGAACTGGGGGTCGATCCGCGCATGATCGCCGCCGCCGGCGCGCGCGTGGCCGAGGCGGTGGCCCGCGCCAACGCCGAACTGGGCGATCTGCCGCTGGCCGAGACCGCGCTGGTGGTGATCGGGCGCGGGGCCTCGGACCCGGACGCCAACGCCAATGTGTCAAAGATCGCGCGATTGCTGTGGGAGGGCATGGGGTTCGGCTGGTGCGAGGTGGGCTATTCCGGGGTGACGTTTCCGCTGGTGGAGCCCTGCCTCGACCATGTGGCGCGGCTGGGCTACAAGCGGGTGATCGTGTTCCCGTATTTCCTGTTCACCGGCATTCTCATCGACCGCATCTTCGGCTTCACCGACATGGCGGCGGCGGCGCATCCGGGGATCGATTTCGTCAAGGCGGGGTATCTCAACGACCACCCGCAGGTGATCGAGACCTTCGCCGCGCGGGTGCGCGAGATCATCACCGGCGACAATGCGATGAATTGCGGCATGTGCAAGTATCGCGCCCAGGTGCTCGGGTTCGAAGCGGAGGTCGGGGCGCCGCAGGAAAGCCACCACCACCATGTGGAGGGGCAGGGCGCCGCGGCCCCGGGCGCCAATGTCGAGGATTGCGCGCTGTGCGGGGATTTCTGCACCGGGGCCTGCCGGCTGGACATGGACGGGCATTCGCACGGGCATTCGCACGGGCATGAGGCCGGGCATTCGCATGACCGCGCCCATGATCATGATCATGGACATGGCGGCGATCATGGGCGACATCAGACCCATGATCATCATCACGATCACCACCATCCGCGCTACCCCCATGCCGATCACCCGCTGGGGCCCGAAAGCGTGCGCAAGCATCTCGATCATCACCGGGAGGACGAGGCCTGAGCGCGGCGTTCTCCGAGCCCGGAGCCGAGCGATCCGATGACAGCCCTGTTTGACAGCTACATGGTGGTGGACTGGTCCGCCGCCGCCTCGCCCGTCACCGGCGCCGACAGCATCTGGTGGGTGCTGCATCGGCGCCTGGACGCCCGCGGCGACGCGAGCGGCGATGACGGTTTTGCCGGCGGCGACGGGGGCGGCGACGGGGGCGGCGACGGGGGCGGCGCGGCTGACGACGGGGCCGCCGACGAATCCGCCCTCGCGGCGCGGCCCATGACGCCGCGCAACCCCGCCACCCGGGCCGAGGCCATGGCCGAGATCGCCGAGGCGCTGGCGGGCGAACTGGCCGCCGGGCGACGGGTGCTGGCGGGGTTCGATTTCCCCTTCGGCTACCCGCAGGGCTTCGCCGAGGCGGCCTTCGGCGGCGCCGAATGGGCCGCCGACTGGGCTGCGGTCTGGGTCGGGCTGGCCGAGCGGCTGAAGGAGATGCCGCGCAATCAGAACAACCGCTTCATCCTGGCCGGGCGGCTGAACATGGCGCTGCAGGGCGCGCCCGAAGACGGCCCCCATGACGCCGCGATCCGCAAGGCCGCCGCCGCCGCCGGGCCGTTCTGGGGCCGCCCGCCAAGCCAGAACCCCGCCGGGCTGGCGCAGCTCAAGCCCAAGACCGACCCGACGGCGCCCGACCCGACGCTGCCCGAATACCGCGTCGTCGAACGCTTCGCGCGGGCGCGCGGGGCGCTGCCCAAATCGGTCTGGCAGCTGAACGGCGCCGGCTCGGTGGGCGGGCAGACCCTGACCGGGCTGCCGGCGGTGGCGCGCCTGCGCGCCGATCCGCGGTTCGCGCAGGCCAGGATCTGGCCCTTCGAAACCGGGCTGGCGACGCCGGACACCGCGCAGACGCCCCTGGTGCTGGCGGAGATCCACCCCTCGATGATCGCCATCGAGCCGGCCCCGGGCGAGGTGAAGGATTCGGCGCAGGTGCGCCTGCTGGCGGCGCATTTCGCGGGGCTCGACGATGCCGGGGATCTGGCGGCGCTGTTTGGCGGCCCCGAGGATCTGACCGCCGATGAACGCCGCGCGGTGGAGACCGAGGAATCCTGGATCCTGGGCATCGAGCACGCGCTGTCCGCGCAGGCCGCCGCCGCCGACGCGCCGCCGCGCCTGCGCTACCAGCGCGACCCGGCGGCGATCTACGCCGAAAGCTTCGCGGCGGTGCGCGCGGAATCGCGGCTCGACCATCTGCCCGAGGATCTGCAGGACGTGGCCATCAGGCTGGTGCATGCCTGCGGCATGACCGACCTGCCCAACCGGCTGGCCTGGTCCGACGACGTGGCGGGCGCGGCCCGCGCGGCGCTGGCCGCCGGGGCGCCGGTGCTGTGCGATTGCGAGATGGTCGCCGCCGGGATCGTCGCCCGGCTGCTGCCCGAGGGGGTGGAGACGCGCTGCACGCTCAATGACGACGGCGTGGCGGCGCTGGCGAAAAAGATCGGCAACACCCGCTCGGCGGCGGCGGTGGAATTGTGGCGCGACCGCATCGAGGGCGCGGTGGTGGTGATCGGCAACGCCCCCACGGCGCTGTTTCACCTGCTGGAGCTGCTCGACGGCGGCTGGCCGAAACCGGCGGCGATCCTCGCCTTTCCCGTGGGTTTCGTCGGCGCCGCCGAATCCAAGGCGGCGCTGGCCGAGGATCCGCGCGACACGCCGTTCCTGACCCTGCGCGGGCGGCGCGGCGGCTCGGCCATGGCCGCCGCCGCGCTGAATGCGCTGGCCGGGGGGCTGGCGTGACCGGCGCGGGGGCGTGGCTGCACATCGTCGGCATCGGCGAGGGCGGGCTGGACAGCCTGTCCCCCGCCACGCGGGCGTTGGTGGAGAGCGCCGAGGTGATCGTCGGCGGCGACCGGCACCATCTGCTGTCGGACAGGATAACCGCGGAGCGGGTGTCCTGGCCTTCGCCCTTCGATGCGCTGATCGGGACGCTGAAGGGGTTTCGCGGGCGCCGCGTGGTGGTGCTGGCCACTGGCGATCCGCTGTGGTTTTCGGTCGGGGCGCGGATCGGGCGGGCGATCGACCCGGGGGAAATCGTCTATCACCCGCAGGTCTCGGCGTTCCAGCTTGCGGCGTCGCGCATGGGCTGGTCGATGGCGGATCTGGAAACCCTGACCGTGCATGGCCGCCCGGTGGAGCAGATGATCGCCTTCATCCAGCCCCATATCCGGCTGCTGATCCTGACCACCGGGGCCCGGACCCCGGCGCAGATCGCAAGGTTCCTGACCGAGCGCGGCTACGGCAAAAGCCCGATGACGGTGTTCGGGGCCATGGGCGGGGCCGAGGAATCGCGCTTTGACGGGCTGGCGGAAAGCTGGGCCCATGAGGTGCCGGCCTTCAACACCCTGGCCGTGGAATGCGTGGCGGCGCCCGACGCGGCGCTGCTGCCGCGCGGCCCCGGTCTGCCCGACGAGGCTTTCGTTCATGACGGGACCATGACCAAGCGCGAGGCGCGCGCGGCAACCCTGGCCAAGCTGATGCCCATGCGCGGGGCGCTGTTGTGGGATGTGGGCTGCGGCTGCGGCTCGGTGGCCGTGGAATGGATGCGGGCGGCGGCGCATGCGTCGGCCATCGGCGTCGAGCCGCGCGCCGATCGCCGCGCCATGGCGGCGTCGAACGCGCTGGCGCTGGGCGCGCCGCGGCTGCGGCTGGTGGAGGGATCGGCCCCCGAGGCGCTGGCAGGCCTGCCGGCGCCGGACGCGATTTTCCTCGGCGGCGGGCTGTCGGAACCGGCGTTCGACGCCTGCTGGGCGGCGCTGCGCCCGCTGGGCCGGCTGGTGGCCAACGCGGTGACGCTGGAAAGCGAGGCGCGGCTGATCGCGCTGCATGCGCGCATGGGCGGCGATCTGGCGAAGATCTCCGTCAGCCGCACCGCGCCGCTGGGCGGGCTGACCGCCTGGCGCCCGCTGTTGCCGGTGACGCAGTGGAGCCTGGTCAAGCGATGAGCGGCACGCTCTATGGGGTCGGGCTTGGCCCCGGCGACCCGGAACTGATGACGCTGAAGGCGCATCGGCTGATCTCCTGCGCCGCGGTGATCGCCTATCCGGCGCCTGACGAGGGCGAGAGCTTTGCGCGCGCCATCGCCGCGGGGGCGATCCCGGCGGCGGCCGAGGAGATCCGCATCGACGTGCCCATGACGGCTCCGCGCGGCCCGGCGCAGGATGTCTACGCGGCGGCGGCGCAGAGGATCGCGGCGCATCTGCGGGCCGGGCGCGACGTGGTGGCGCTGTGCGAGGGGGACCCGTTCTTCTACGGCTCGTTCATGTATCTGTTCGCGCGGCTGAGCCGGGATCACCCCTGCGAGGTGGTGCCGGGGGTCAGTTCGCTTGGCGGCTGCGCGGCGGCGCTGGGGCGCCCGCTGACGGCGCGCAACGACGTGCTGACGGTGATTCCGGGGCCCTTGCCGGACGCCGATCTGCGGGCCCGCATCGAGGGCGCCGAGGCGGTGGCGATCATGAAGGTGGGCCGTCACATGCGGCGCATTCGGGCGCTGATCGGGGCCATGGGACTGACGGCGCGGGCGGGCTATGTGGAGCGCGCCTCGCTGCCGGTGGAGCGCGCCATGGCGCTGGCCGAGGCGCCGGATCGGGCGCCGTATTTTTCGATGATCCTGATCTATCGGGGAGATGACCCGTGGCTGATTTGAATGCCGGGCCGCGACCCGCGGTGATCTGCCTGTCGGCGCGCGGGCTGGCGACGGCGCGCGCCGCCGCCGCCGCCCTGGGCGGCGATCTGCACGGGCGGGCCGGGCGGGTCGGGGACGGCGTGACCTTCGACGACGCGGCCGAACATCTGCGCGCCATGTTCGCCGCCGGGCGCCCGGTGGTGGGGGTCTGCGCGGCGGGGATCCTGGTGCGCGCGCTGGCGCCGATGCTGGCGGACAAGCGGGCCGAGCCGCCGGTGCTGGCGGTGTCCGAGGACGGCGCCGCGGTCGTGCCGCTGCTGGGCGGGCATCGCGGGGCCAACCGCATGGCGCGGGATCTGGCGGCGGCGCTGGGCGGCGCGGCGGCGCTGACCACGGCGGGGGACGTGTCGCTGGGCGTGGCGCTGGACGAGCCGCCCGCGGGCTGGGCGCTGGAGAACCCCGAAGACGCGAAGGCGGTGACCGCGGAATTGCTGGCAGGCGCGGGGGGGGGGGGGGGCGGCCCCCCCCCCGGGGGGGGCCCGGGGCGCCCGCCC
>NZ_JBWOMN010000034.1:0-20894 GCF_056449545.1 Oceanicella sp.
CCCAACTCCTCGAACGGATCACCCGCCGCGTCCTGCGGCGACCAGCCGAAAAACGCCCAGGTCCGGGCCATGTGTTCGGGCAATGGCGCACGGATCGTCAGGGCCTTGCGCGTCACCGGGTGGATCAGCGAAATGGAGCGCGCGTGCAGGTGCAGCTTGCGGCTGACCCCGCCGCCAAGCTGCGCGCCCCAGCCGTCGCCCTCGTTGGTCAGCCCCGAGCCGCCGTATTTGCCGTCGCCGATCACCGGATTGCCCAGCGCCGCCATATGCGCGCGCAGCTGATGGGTGCGCCCGGTGATCGGGCAGAGCGCCACCCAGGCGGCGCGGGTCGCGGCTGAATCGACCACCGTGTAATCGGTGGTGGCGCGCTTGGCGCCCTCGGTGCGCTCCACCTCGCCGGGATGGATGCAGCGCATCTTCTCGCCGGCGCCGTCGGGCCCGTGGCCGCCGGCCTTGACCAGCCCGTAGCGGATCGTGCCGGCGCGCGGCGAAGGCGCGCCCGCCACCACCGCCCAGTAGATCTTTCGGGTCTCGCGGGCGCGAAACGCCTGGGTCAGCCCGCGCGCCGCCTGTCCCGAGCGCGCCAGCAGCAGCACGCCCGACGTGTCCTTGTCGAGCCGATGCACGAGGCGCGGCGAATCATCGCGCCCGAAGCGCAGCGCCGCGCCCATGCCGTCCACATGCCGGGTCTGGCCCGACCCGCCCTGCACCGGCAGGCCCGGGGGCTTGTTCAGCGCGATGACGTGGTCGTCGCGATAGATCACGCAGGCCTGGATCATCCTTTCGTCGGCGGCGGAAATTTCGGGCGCGGGCCGGCCGCGCGGGGCCGCGTCGGCGGCGGGGATCGGCGGCACGCGCACCACCTGCCCGGCCTGCAAGCGCGTCGCGGATTTCACCCGTCCGCCGTCGATGCGAAGTTCGCCCTTGCGCAGCATCTTTTCGATGCGCCCCTGGCTCAGCTGCGGATACAGGCGGCGCAGCCAGCGGTCGATGCGCTGATCGGCGTCGTCCGCGCCGATCTCCACATGCCGCACCCCGTGCCCGCCCTGCGCCCCGCTCATGCCGGCGCCGCCAGAAACGCCCGCGCGAAGGCGAGCCCCGCGAACAGCGCCAGGATCGCCAGCGCCACCGAGCCGCCCACATAGACCGCCGCGGCGCCGAACCGGCCCTTTTCGATCAGGAACAGCGCATCCAGCGAAAACGCCGAGAAAGTGGTGAAGCCGCCCAGAACCCCGGTCATCAGGAACGGCGCATAGCGGCCCCAGGCGCCGGGGAAGCGCTCCATCATCACCACCGCGGCCACGCCCATGATGAACGAACCGGCGACATTCACCGCCAGCGTCCCCCAGGGAAAGCCATGCCCGAGCGCGCGCCCGGCCCAGCCGACCGTCGCGAAGCGCAGCACGGCGCCGATCGCGCCGCCAAATGCCACCATCAGATAACTCATGCCGGCTTGTTGGCGTCTGCGCCGCGCGAGGTCAAGGGCGGAGGCCGGCGGGCGCGGCGACTCAGGCGCTGGCCTGGGCGTCGCTGGCCGTCGAGATGCCCGATTGCAGCAGCGCCGCCAGCGCCTCGGCCATGTGCGCCTCGGCGTCGAGGCGCGGGCGCGGCGGCAATCCGTCGGCGGCGTCGTGAAAAAAACGTTCGCGCCGCCCCGGCGTCAGATGCGCCAACCCATGCCCCGGCGCCATGCGCTTGCGGTCCCATTCGCGCAGCAGCACGGTCAGCGCCGCGACCCGCGGGTCGGCGACGATCTCGGTCAGCAGCTTGACGACTTCGTCCTCGGGGCCTTCGAGCGCCTGCATCACGCCCTCGCATGTGGGGGCGATCAGCCCGGTGATCCCGCGCAGGCGGTTGCGCGCCGCCCAAAGCGGCGCCTCGCTCAGCGCCGCCTCGGCGCGCGCCGCCGCGTCCCGCGCGCTGTCCCCCGTCCAGGCCACGGCAAATGCCAATCGCCTGATTCGCGCATCCAATGTGCTTTCCGTCATATCCGCTCCGCAAAATAACTTGTTCACTTCCCATTCATTCCCCACCCGCAATGTCGCGCCGCAGCGTGAAAGGGACGTAAAGTTTTCAAGCCATCAGAGTTAACCGCCGGAATTGCGCCGCTGCCGTCGCAGTTTTGCGAACCAGGCCACGCGCTTGGCCAGATCGCGTTCGAATCCGCGCGCCACCGGCGCATAGAAATCCGGGCGCGCCATGGCGTCGGGAAAGCAGTTCTGGCCGGAAAATCCGTCCTCGGCGTCGTGGTCATAGGCGTAGCCGGCGCCGTAGCCCTCGGCCTTCATCAACTTGGTGGGGGCGTTCAGCATGTGCTTGGGCGGCGGCGCCGAACCGGTCTTCTTCGCCGCCGCCTGCGCCGCCTTCCAGGCCACATAGGCGGCGTTGGATTTCGGCGACAGCGCCAGATAGGTCACCGCCTGCGCCAGCGCCAGTTCGCCCTCGGGGGATCCGAGGCGCTCGTAGGTTTCCCACGCCGCCAGACACTGCTTCACCGCCTCGGGCTCGGCCAGCCCGATATCCTCGACCGCCATGCGGGTGATGCGCCGCGCCAGATAGCGCGGATCCTCGCCGCCGCCAAGCATCCGCGCCAGCCAGTAGAGCGCCGCGTCCGGGTCCGAGGCGCGCACGGATTTGTGCAGCGCCGAGATCAGGTTGTAATGCTCGTCGCCGGATTTGTCGTATTTGGGGGCCCGGCGGGTCAGGCGGCGCGACAGGGTTTCCACATCCAGCGGCCTGTCGGCGGGCACGTCGAGGCGAAACGCCTGCTCGGCGAGGTTGAGCGCCGCGCGCCCGTCGCCGTCGGCCATGCCGATCAGCGCCGCGCGCGCCGCGGGGTCGAGCGGCAGCGACCGGGATTCATGGGCCTCGGCGCGCTGCAGCAGCGCTTCGAGATCCGCATCCTCCAGCCGCCGCAGCACCAGCACCTGCGCGCGCGACAACAGCGCGGCGTTCAGTTCGAAGGACGGGTTCTCGGTGGTGGCGCCCACCAGCACGATGGCGCCGTTTTCCATATGCGGCAGGAAACCGTCCTGCTGCGCCTTGTTGAAACGGTGGATTTCATCCACGAACAACAGCGTGGCGCGGCCCGGCTTGTCGCGATCCTCGCGCCGCATGGCCGCCGCGTCGAACACCTTGCGCAGATCCGCGACCCCGGAGAAAATCGCGCTGATCTGCACGAAGGCGAGGTCGGCGGCGTCGGCCAGCAGCCGCGCGATGGTGGTCTTGCCCACCCCCGGCGGCCCCCAGAGGATCAGCGACGGCAGTTCCCCCGCCGCGATCATTCCGGCAAGCGGGCCGTCGACCCCAAGGATGTGATCCTGCCCGATCACCTCGGCCAGCGTCGCCGGGCGCAGCCGGTCGGCCAGCGGGCGCGGCGCGCCGGCGTTCCGGGGCCGCCCGGCGCCGGCGGGGCTGTCGAACAGGTCGGCCAGCGGATCAGCCCCGGAAGCCGAGCACGCCGCGCCGGCCCTTGCGCTCGATCAGCACCCGCCAGTTGCGCCGCCGCTGCGCCGCCGCCTCCACCAGATCGTCGGGATGACCGATCTTGGCGCCGTTGACCTCCAGCACCACGTCGCCGGGGCGAAACCCGGCCCGGCGCGCGCGCGGCGACACCGCAATCACCGCCACCCCGCGCGCGCTCAGCGGCGCGCCGATCTCGTCGGCCAGCGCCGGGTTGAGCATCGCCGCGACGATCCCGGCGAACGGCCCGTCGGCGCGAAGCCGGCGCGCGTCGCGCGGCGGGTCCTCGGGCGGGGCGATCAGGCGCATCCGGGCGATGCGCGGCTCGCCGTCATGCACGTAGCTCAGTTCGGTCTCGGCGCCGACGCCCAGCGAGGCGAGGCGGAAATTCAACTCCGCCGGGCTCTGCACCCGCTGCCCGCCGATCGCCACCAGCACGTCGCCGGTCTCCAGCCCCGCGGCCACGAAGGGGCTGAGCGGATGGGTGGAGCCGATCACCAGCCCCTCGGGCGCCTCCAGCCCCAAGGCCTCGGCCAGCGCGTCGTCCACGGGCTGACCTTCAAGCCCGGCCCAGGGCCGCGCCAGCGTGCTGCGCCCCAGTTCGGCCTGCGCCGCCACCTGCGCCACAAGATTTGAGGGCACCGCGAAGCCGATGCCGTTGGAGCCGCCCGAGCGGGTGAGAATCACGGTGTTGACCCCGACCAGCCTGCCCTGCATGTCCACCAGCGCGCCGCCGGAATTGCCCGGGTTGATGGCGGCGTCGGTCTGGATGAAATAGCCCTGCCGCCCGGGGCCGCCGATGCCGCTGCGCGCCAGTCCGGACACGATGCCGCTGGTCACGGTCTGGCCGACGCCAAAGGGGTTGCCGATGGCCAGCACCAGATCGCCGACCTCCAGCGTGTTGGAATCGCGCAGCGCCAGCACCGGCAGGTCGCTGGCGCCGTCAAGGCGCAGCACCGCCAGGTCGCTGGCCTCGTCGGCGAGCAGGATCTCGGCGGCGAATTCGCGCCGGTCGCTCAGCACGACGCGGATTTCCGAGGCGCCGCCGACCACGTGGTTGTTGGTGATCACCAGCCCGTCGGCGCGCACCAGCACGCCGGAGCCGAGGATGTTCTCCACCCGTCGCCCGCGCGGCGCCATGCCGCGAAACAGGCCCTCGAAAAACGGATCGCCCGCGAAGGCCCCGACGCGTCGCTTCACCAGCTTCTTGGCGTAGATGTTGACCACCGCCGGCGCGGCCTTTTTCACCACCGGCGCGAAACTGAGCTGGATCTGCGCCTGCGAGGCCGGAACCTGCTGCTGCGCCGCCGCCGCGGTCGCCAGCGCGCCGAACGCCGCCAATCCCAATGCCAATGCCAACCCCAGCGCCGCGCCCCGCGCCCAGTGCCTGCTGCCTGTCATCTGCGACTCCCTCCTGCCCTTGCGCAAGATATAGGGCGCCCGCCGGCGTCGCTCCACCGCCCAGGCGCGGCGATCACGCAAAAAACAAGGGGACGCGGCCTGTGGCGAGGCCGCGTCCCCTGTCGGCGCCCGGGCCGTGCCGGGCGCGTGATCTTCAGATCCGCGCGGGGATCATTCGTCGGCCAGCGCGTCCTCGGCGGCGACGCGGGCCTTGTCGCCGGCGCCCTTGGCGTCGGCGTCGCGCTCCACCAGCTCGATGATCGCCATGGGCGCCATGTCGCCGTAGCGGAACCCGGCGCGCAGCACCCGGGCGTAGCCGCCGGAGCGATCGGCGTAGCGCGGGCCGAGCACCTCGAACAGCTTCTTGACGGCGGCGTCCTGCTTCAGGCGCGAGGCGGCCTGACGGCGGGAATGCAGATCGCCGCGCTTGCCCAGGGTGATCATCTTGTCGATGATCCGCTTCATTTCCTTGGCCTTGGGCAGCGTGGTCTTGATCTGCTCATGCTCGATCAGCGAGCAGGCCATGTTGGCGAACATCGCCTTGCGGTGTTCGTGGGTGCGGTTCAGCTTGCGATAGCCATGTCCGTGACGCATGGGTGTTCTCCATCAGGTTTTGTGCTTTGTCCGGCCCCTCGTCGGTCGGGGGCCTCCTTGGGGCGAAACGCCCGGCAGTCTGGTCCCGTCGGATGGCGGCGGGCCCAGGCCCGCCGCCATCCGATCAGAACTGGTCTTCGAACTTGCGGGCCAGCTCCTCGATGTTCTCCGGCGGCCAGTCGACGATGTCCATGCCAAGGTGCAGACCCATGGTGGTCAGCACCTCCTTGATCTCGTTGAGCGACTTGCGGCCGAAATTCGGCGTGCGCAGCATCTCGGCCTCGGTCTTCTGGATCAGGTCGCCGATATAGACGATGTTGTCGTTCTTCAGGCAGTTGGCCGAACGCACCGAAAGCTCCAGCTCGTCCACCTTCTTCAGCAGCAGCGGGTTGAATTCGAGATCTTCCTGCTCGTCGGCGCGGCTCACCGCTTCGGGTTCGTCGAAGTTGACGAACACGGCGAGCTGGTCCTTGAGGATGCGCGCCGCAAAGGCGATGGCGTCCTCGGGGGACACCGAACCGTCGGTCTCGAGCGTCAGGGTCAGCTTGTCGTAGTCGAGCACCTGGCCCTCGCGGGTCGGCTCCACCTTGTAGCTGACCTTGCTCACCGGGCTGAACAGCGCGTCCACGGGGATCAGGCCGATCGGCGCGTCCTCGACCTTGGCCTTGTCCGCCGCCACATAGCCCTTGCCGGTGTTGACCGTCAGTTCCATGTGCAGCGACGCGCCCTCGTCGAGATGGCAGATCACGTGATCGGGGTTGAGGATCTCGATGCCCTGGCTGACGGCGATCTGACCGGCGGTCACCACCCCCGGCCCGGCGCCCTGCAGCGTCAGCCGCTTGGGGCCCTCGACCTCCATCTTCACCGCGACGCCCTTGATGTTGAGCACCACGTCGGTCACGTCCTCGCGCACGCCGGCGATCGAGGAGAATTCGTGCAGCACGCCGTCGATCTGGATCGAGGTGATCGCCGCGCCCTGCAGGGACGACAGCAGCACCCGGCGCAGCGCGTTGCCGAGCGTGAGCCCGAAGCCGCGCTCCAGCGGTTCGGCCACCGCGGTGGCGCGGCGCATGGGATCGGTCCCCGGCTTGATGTCGAGCCCGTTCGGCCGGATCAGTTCCTGCCAGTTCTTGTGGATCATGTTGTTGTCCTCCATTCCGGCCCGGGCGGGATCCTGGCCTTCCCGGGCGCCCCGAGGATTTCGGTGATCTTCGTGTAGGCGGGTTTCGGTTCAGGCATTCGCAACGCATCACGGCCCGTTCGTCGCGGAACGGGCCGGTCTGCGCGGGTCCGTCGCCTCAGACGCGGCGCCGCTTGGGCGGACGGCAGCCGTTATGGGCGATGGTGGTCACGTCGCGGATCGCGGTGACCACGAGCCCGATGGCCGAGAGCGCGCGCAGGGCGCTTTCGCGGCCCGAGCCGGGGCCCTGCACCTGCACCTCGAGGGTGCGCATGCCGTGCTCCTGCGCCTTGCGGCCGGCGTCCTCGGCGGCCATCTGCGCCGCGTAGGGGGTCGATTTGCGCGACCCCTTGAAGCCCATCGCGCCGGCGGAGGACCAGGAGATCGCGTTCCCCTGGGCGTCGGCGATCAGGATCTTGGTGTTGTTGAACGACGAATTCACGTGGGCGATGCCCGACGAGATGTTCTTGCGTTCCTTGCGCTTCATGCGCTGCTTGTCGCGTGCCATGAACCCGCCTCCCTATTTCTTCTTGCCGGCGATTGCGCGCGCCGGGCCCTTGCGGGTGCGGGCGTTGGTGTGGGTGCGCTGGCCGCGCACTGGCAGACCGCGGCGATGCCGCAACCCGCGATAGCAGCCCAGATCCATCAATCGCTTGATGTTCATGGACACCTCGCGGCGCCGGTCGCCCTCGACCGCGAAATTCGCGTCGATATGCTCGCGGATGGCCAGCACTTCGGCGTCGGACAATTCGTTCACCCGCCGCGATTCCGCGATGCCGATGGCCTCGCAGATCTGCCTGGCGGATGTGTTGCCGATGCCGTGGATGTAGGTGAGGGCGATGTGCACCCTCTTGTTCGTCGGGATGTTAACGCCAGCGATGCGCGCCAATATTCAGCTCCGTCTGTCGGTCGCCCCAAGCGCGGGCGATCATGTCACAATTAAAACCGACCCGGCTTGAACCCGGTCGGCCGCCAACGGCCCCGTCGGGGGACCTATCCCGCATCGCGCCTCGAGGTGAAATCGGAGGGCGACTCTCCTGTCATGGAGGCGCGCAGTATATGAGCCGTTTAGATAGTGTCAACTGCGCGCCCACAGTTTTTTTCAGCTGTCAAGAGTCTTCCTGATCTGGGCCGCCACATCGGCGATCTCGCCCAGCCCGTCGACCCTCGCCAGCAGCCCCTTGGCGTAGTAATAGCCAATCAGCGGCGAGGTGTCCCGGTAGTAGTTGAACAGCCGCTTGCGCAGCGAGTCTTCGTTGTCGTCGGCGCGCCGGACCATCTGGCCGCGCGCGCCGCATTCGTCGCAGACATCCGGGATCGCGGGCGGCCTTGTGACGTCGTGATAGACCGCCCCGCAGACGCCGCAGGTGAACCGCCCGGCGATCCGGGCGACCAGCGCCTCGTCATCCACCTTCAGCTCCACCACGCGATCGAGCGACAGCCCCTTGCTCGCCAGCAGGTCGCCAAGCGCGTCGGCCTGGCCCAGCGTGCGCGGAAACCCGTCGAAGATCACGCCCTTCTCGGCGTCGCCCGCCGCCAGCCGTTCGGCGATCAGGGCGATGACGATCTCGTCGGTGACCAGATCGCCGCGCGCCATGATGTCCTTGACCTTGTCGCCGAGCGCCGTGCCCGAGGCCTGGGCGGCCCGCAGCATGTCGCCGGTGGACAGCTGCACCATGCCCCGCTCCGCGATCAGGATGCGCGCCTGGGTGCCCTTGCCCGCGCCTGGCGGGCCCAGCAAGACGATGTTCATCTGCGTTTCTTCCCCGATCTGCCCGTGGCCTTGGCGCGGGTCTTGCCGCGCCCGCGCAGCTTGGATTTCTCGATCAGGCCCTCGTACTGATGCGCCAGCAGATGACTTTGCACCTGGGTGACCGTGTCCATGGTCACCGACACCACGATCAGCAGCGACGTGCCGCCAAAATAGAACGGTATGCCGAATTTCGATATCAGGATCTCCGGCAGCAGCGCCACCATCGCCAGATACGTGGCCCCGAGCAGGGTCAGCCGGTTGAGCACGTAGTCAAGATATTCCGAGGTCTTCTTGCCCGGGCGGATGCCGGGGATGTAGCCGCCGTTGCGCTTCAGGTTGTCGGCCACGTCCTCGGGGTTGAACACCACCGAGGTGTAGAAGAAGGCGAAGAAGATGATCAGCGACACATAGGTCATCAGATACAGCGGCTGGCCGCGCCCCAGATAGGCGGCGACGTAGCTGAGAATGCCGGTGGAGCCGCCATCGGCCGAGAACCCGGCGATGGTCGCGGGCATCAGCAGCAGCGAGGAGGCGAAGATCGGCGGGATCACGCCGGCGGTGTTGACCTTCAGCGGCAGGAAGGAATTCTCGCCGCCATACATCTTCATGCCGACCTGGCGCTTGGGGTATTGCACGAGGATGCGCCGCTGGGCGCGCTCCACGAACACCACCCCGGCGATCACCGCCACCATGCCGATCATCACCGCGACGATCATCGCCCCGGCGAGCTGCCCGGTGCGCCCGAGTTCGAAGAACTGCGAGATCGCGCGCGGCATCTGCGCGACGATGCCGATATAGATGATCATCGAGATGCCGTTGCCGATGCCGCGCGCGGTGATCTGTTCGCCCAGCCACATCAGGAACATGGTGCCCCCGACCAGGGTGATCACCGTGGAGGCGCGGAAGAACATGCCCGGATCGGTGGCCAGCCCCTGGCCTTCGAGCCCGACGGCGATGCCATAGGCCTGCAGCGCCGCCAGCGCCACGGTGCCGTAGCGGGTGTACTGGTTGATCTTGCGCCGGCCGGCCTCGCCGTCCTTCTTCAGCTTTTCCAGCTCGGGCACCATCGAGGTCATCAACTGCATGATGATCGAGGCCGAGATGTAGGGCATGATCCCCAGCGTGAAGATCGCCATGCGGCTGACCGCGCCGCCGGCGAACATGTTGAACACGCCCAGAATGCCCGACTGGGTCTGTTCGATGAACCGGGCCAGTTCGGTGGTGTCGATGCCGGGCATGGGAATGTAGGTGCCCATCCGGTAGATGATCAGCAGGCCGAGCGCGAACAGGATGCGGTTTTTCAGATCCTTGGCTTTGCCAAAGGCCCCCCAGCTCATGTTCGCGGCCATTTGCTCCGCAGCAGACGCCATGTCAGGCCTCCATGCCCTTGTTCACGAATGCGCCGCCGGGACGGGTTGGTCCGCAGCGGCGCAATTATATCTATGGAGCGCGCACCGCGCCCGCAAACTTATTCTGCCGTCGCGTCGCCGGACTCGCCCTCGGATTCACCCTTGACCGGCGCGGTCAGCGTGATCGAGCCGCCGGCCTTCTCCACCGCCGCCACCGCCGATTTCGACGCGCCGGCGAGGGTCAGGGTCAGCGCCTGGCTCAGTTCGCCCCGCGCCAGCAGCCGCACGCCGTCAAGCTTGCGCCGGATCAGCCCGCAGGCGACCAGCGCATCCTCGGTGATCGGCGCGCCGGCGTCGAGCTTGCCCGCGTCGATGAACTTCTGGATGCCGTCAAGATTGGTGACGGCGTATTTCTTGCGGAAGATGTTGTTGAAGCCGCGCTTGGGCAGGCGCATGTGGATCGGCATCTGGCCGCCCTCGAAGCCCTTGATGGCGACGCCCGAACGGGATTTCTGCCCCTTGACGCCGCGTCCGGCGGTCTTGCCCTTGCCCGAGCCGGGCCCGCGGCCGACGCGCTTCCTGGTCTTGGTCGCGCCCGGATTGTCGCGCAGTTCGTGAAGTTTCATGACGCTTGCTCCTTGTTGTCGGATGCCGCGGTCAAAGCGTCTGCGACCGGGCCCTCGACTTTTCAGGCGGCGTGGCGCCGGCCTGCTTGCCCCGCATGGGCGAACCCCGCGCCACCCGTCCCGGGCGGCGCGGGTCAGACCTGCGCCTAGCCGCGTTCCTCGATGATTTCCACAAGATGGGAAATCTTCGCGACCATGCCGCGCACCGAGGGGGTGTCCTCGAGTTCGCGGGTCTTGTGCATCTTGTTGAGCCCCAGCCCGATCAGCGTGCGGCGCTGAATGTCGGGGCGGCGGATCGGCGAGCCGATCTGCTTGACGATGATGGTCTTTGCCATTGCTCCGGCTCCTTACGCTTCGGCCGCGACGGGCGCCGCCGCGTCGGGGGTCTCGTCGCGCTTGGGCAGGATGTCGGCGACCTTCTTGCCCCGGCGCGCCGCAACCTGACGCGGCGAGCTGAGCGAGGACAGGCCCTGGATGGTGGCGCGGATCATGTTGTAGGGGTTCTGCGATCCGATGGATTTGGACACCACGTCCTGAATGCCGAGCATCTCGAACACCGCGCGCATCGGGCCGCCGGCGATGATGCCGGTGCCGACGGGCGCCGTGCGCATCACCACCCGGCCGGCGCCGTGGCGCCCTTCCATGTCGTGATGCAGGGTGCGGCCCTCGCGCAGGGGCACGCGGATCAGCTGCCGCTTGGCCTGTTCGGTGGCCTTGCGGATCGCCTCGGGGACTTCGCGGGCCTTGCCCTTGCCAAAGCCCACGCGGCCCTTCTGGTCGCCCACCACCACGAGCGCCGCAAAGCCGAAGCGCTTGCCGCCCTTCACGGTCTTGGAGACGCGGTTGATGGCGACGAGGCGGTCCTGGAATTCCGGATCCTCGTCGCGGCCGCCGCGGCGATTGTCCCGCCGGTTGTCGTTTCTGGCCATTATCGTCTCCTCAGAACTTCAGACCGCCTTCACGGGCGGCGTCGGCAAGCGCCTTGACCTTCCCGTGAAAGAGATAGCCGCCGCGATCGAACACCACGTTCTCGACGCCCGCCGCCTTGGCGCGTTCGGCGATCGCGGCGCCGATCTTCGCGGCCGCCTCGACGTTGTTCTTGCCGATCACGCCGAGCGCGGATTCCAGCGAGGAGGCCGAGGCCAGCGTCCGACCCTGCACGTCGTCGATCACCTGGACCGAGATGTTCTTGCAGGACCGGAACACCGAAAGCCGGGGCTTGCCGTTGGAGTGTTTTTTCAGCCGGTTCCGGACGCGCAGACGGCGCCGCTGGAACAAGGCACGCTTGTTGTTCGCCATTTTGCCTGTCCTTACTTCTTCTTGCCGTCCTTGCGGAACACGTATTCGCCCTTGTAGCGGATGCCCTTGCCCTTGTAGGGCTCCGGCGCGCGCCATTTGCGAATGTTCGCGGCCACCTGACCGACCAGCTGCTGGTCGATGCCGGTGATTTCCACCATGGTCGGCTTGGCGCACTTGATCTCGACGCCCTCGGGGATGTCATAGAGCACGTCGTGGCTGTAGCCGAGCGCCAGCTTCAGGACCTTGCCCTGAACCTGCGCGCGATAGCCGACGCCCTGGATCTCCAGATCCTTGCGAAAGCCGTCCGTGACCCCGGTGACGCAGTTCTGCACCTGGGTGCGGGACATGCCCCACTGCTGGCGCGCGCGCTTGGAATTGCCGCGCGGCGCGACCCGGATCACGTTGTCCTCCACGGAGACGGAGACATCGTCGGTGGCGGTGAAGCTGCGGGTCCCCTTGGGGCCCTTCACTTCGATGGTCTGCCCCGAGACCGCGGCGCTGACGCCGCCGGGCATCTCGATGGGTTTCTTGCCGATGCGTGACATTGCCGCCTCCTCAGAACACGGTGCACAGGACCTCGCCACCGACATTGTCGGCGCGGGCCTGTGCATCGGACATGATGCCCTTGGGGGTGGAGATGATGGCGACGCCGAGGCCCTGACGGACCTGCGGGATCTCCTTCACGCCGGAATACACCCGACGGCCCGGGGTGGACACGCGCTTGATCTCGCGAATGGCCGAGGCGTCGTCGTAGTATTTCAGCTCGATGTCGAAAGCCGGCTTGCCGCCCTTGTCCACCGACTTTTCATAGCCGCGGATGTAGCCTTCCGCCTTCAGGACGTCGAGCACCCAGCCGCGGACCTTGGAGGCCGGGGTCTGCACGCCGGACTTGCCGCGCATGGCGGCGTTGCGAATGCGCGTGAGCATATCGCCGAGAGGATCGTTCATGGACATGCTTTCCTCCTCACCAGCTCGACTTGACCATGCCGGGGATCTCGCCGCGGGAGGCGAGATCGCGCAGCGCGATGCGGGACATCTTGAACTTGCGATAGTAGGAGCGGGGACGCCCGGTCACTTCGCAGCGGTTGTGCAGACGGGTCGGCGAGGAATTGCGCGGCAGCTTGGCGAGCTTGAGGCGCGCCTTGAACCGGTCTTCCATCGGCAGTGAATCGTCCTTGGCGATCGCCTTCAGCGCCTCGCGCTTGGCGGCGAAGCGGGCCACCAGACGCTGGCGCTTCAACTCGCGCTGGATCATGCTTGTCTTAGCCATTTTTTCGTTCTCCTCCCGCGATCAGCTCGTGAACGGCATGTTGAAACGCTTCAACAACGCCTGAGCTTCCGCATCCGTGGACGCGGTGGTGCAGATCACGATGTCCATGCCCCAGATCTGGTCGATCTTGTCGTATTCGATCTCGGGAAAGACGATGTGCTCCTTCAGGCCCATGGCGAAGTTGCCGCGCCCGTCGAAGCTCTTGCCGCTGATGCCGCGAAAATCGCGGATCCGCGGCATGGCGATGGTGGTGAGCCGGTCGAGGAATTCGTACATCCGGGCGCCGCGCAGCGTGACCTTGACGCCAAGCGGCATGTCCTCGCGCACCTTGAACCCGGCGATCGAATTCTTCGCCTTGGTGATCACCGGCATCTGGCCGGCGATCGCCATCATGTCCGCATGGGCGGCGCGGATCTTCTTGGAATCCCCGACCGCCTCGCCGACGCCCATGTTCAGGACGATCTTGTCCAGACGCGGGATCATCATGTCGTTCTTGTAGCCGAATTCTTCCTTCATCGCCGCCCGGATCTCGTCCAGATACAGCGTTTTCAGGCGCGGCGTGTAATCGCTGGCGTCAAGCATCGATCACTTCCCCCGACTTCTTGGCGAAACGAACCTTCTTGCCGTCGATCGTCTTGAAGCCGACCCGGGTGGGGCCGCCCTCCTTGGGATCGACCAGCGCCAGGTTTGACAGCTGGATCGCCGCCGGCTTGGGCAGGCGGCCGCCCGGTTCGTTCTGGGACTGACGGGTGTGGCGGATGACCATGTTCACGCCCTCGACGATGGCGCGACCCTCGGAGGGCATGACCTTCTCGATCTCGCCTTCCTTGCCCTTGTCGCGGCCCGTGAGCACCACGACCTTGTCGCCCTTTTTCAGTTTCGCGGCCATTACAGCACCTCCGGCGCGAGCGAGATGATCTTCATGAAGTTCTTCGCGCGCAATTCGCGAACCACAGGCCCGAAGATGCGGGTGCCGACCGGTTCCAGCGAATTGCTGAGGATCACCGCGGCGTTGCCGTCGAAGCGGATGGTGGTGCCGTCGGCGCGACGGATTTCCTTGGCGGTGCGCACGACGACGGCCTTGCGGACCTCGCCCTTCTTCACGCGGCCGCGCGGAATGGCCTCCTTCACGGACACCACGATGATGTCGCCGACCGAAGCGTATTTCCGCTTCGAGCCGCCAAGCACCTTGATGCACTGCACCCGACGCGCGCCGGAATTGTCGGCGACGTCCAGATTGGTCTGCATCTGGATCATGTAAGGTTACTCCCGACCTGCGGGGAAGCGCCCCGCGGTTTCGAATGGTCTGTTCGGCGCGGTCAGCCTTCGCTGACGACGACCTCCCAGTTCTTGGTTTTCGAGATCGGCTTGCATTCGCGGATGCGAACGGTGTCGCCGGTCTTGAAGGCGTTCTCGGGGTCGTGCGCGCGGTATTTCTTGGACCGGCGCACGGTCTTGTGCATGAGCGGATGCTTGAAGCGACGCTCGACCAGCACCGTTACGGTCTGCTCGTTCTGGTCGCCCACCACCACGCCCTGAAGAATGCGTTTGGGCATGTCAGGACTCCTGAGCCGCGGCGGCGGCTTTCTCGTTCAATACGGTCTTCACGCGGGCGACGTCCTTGCGGACCTCGCTCATGCGCGCGGTGCCTTCAAGCTGGCCGGTCGCGGCCTGAAAACGGAGGTTGAACGACTCCTTCTTCAGGGCGGCGAGGTCCTCGCGCAGCTGGTCCGGCGTCTTTTCGCGCAGGTCTGCGGCTTTCATAGCCATTTTCCTTCTCTCAGAAGCGGACCCGGGCATGCCCGGCGCTATTCCAAAAAACAATCGGCGGAGGGGGCCCTTTCGAGCCCCGCCCTTACCAGTCCTGGCGCTGAACGAATCGGCACTTCACCGGCAGCTTCATGGCTGCGAGGCGGAGCGCCTCCCTTGCCACAGGTTCGACCACGCCGTCAATCTCGAACATGATGCGCCCGGGCTTCACCTTGGCGGCCCAGTATTCGACCGACCCCTTGCCCTTGCCCATGCGGACTTCGGTGGGCTTCTTGGTCACCGGCACGTCGGGGAAGATGCGGATCCACACCCGGCCCTGGCGCTTCATGTGCCGGGTCATGGCGCGGCGCGCGGCTTCGATCTGACGCGCGGTGATGCGCTCGGGTTCGATCGCCTTCAGCCCGTAGGCGCCGAAATTCAGGTCGAAGCCGCCCTTGGCCTCGCCGTGGATCCGGCCCTTGTGCTGTTTGCGGAATTTGGTGCGTTTCGGTGAAAGCATGACTTAGGCTCCTCCGGGGCCGCGCCGCGAGGGCCGCGAGCCGCCCTCCTGCAATTCGGCCTGGCGACGGTCGCGCGCGGACGGATCGTGGTCCATGATCTCGCCCTTGAAGATCCAGGTCTTGATGCCGATGATCCCGTAGGCGGTCTTGGCCTCGACATGCGCGTAGTCGATGTCGGCGCGCAGCGTGTGCAGCGGCACCCGGCCTTCGCGATACCATTCGGTGCGCGCGATCTCGGCCCCGCCCAGACGCCCGGCGGCGTTGATGCGGATGCCCAGCGCGCCCATGCGCATGGCGTTCTGCACCGCGCGCTTGATGGCGCGGCGGAAGGCGACGCGGCGCTCAAGCTGCTGGGCGATGTTCTCGCCCACCAGCGCGGCGTCGGTCTCGGGCTTGCGGATCTCGACGATGTTGAGATGCAGCTCGCTGTCGGTCAGCCTGGCCACGGACTGGCGCAGCTTCTCGATGTCGGCGCCCTTCTTGCCGATGATCACGCCGGGCCGCGCGGTGTGGATCGTCACCCGGCACTTGCGGTGCGGGCGCTCGATGATCACGCGGGAAACCCCGGCATTCGCGCATTTCTTCTTGATGAAGGCGCGAATCTTCAGATCCTCGTGCAGGAGATCGCCGTAATCCTTGGTGTTGGCGAACCAGCGGCTGTCCCAGGTGCGGTTGATCTGCAGGCGCAGACCGATCGGATTGACCTTGTTGCCCATTACGCGTCTTCCTCGACCTGGCGGACCTTGACGGTGATCTGGCTGAACGGCTTGAAGATCTTGCCGAACCGGCCGCGCGCCCGGGGGCGCCCGCGTTTCAGCACCATGTTCTTGCCCACCCAGGCTTCGGCGACGATCAGTTCGTCGACGTCAAGTCCGTGGTTGTTTTCCGCGTTGGCGACGGCCGACTGAAGGGTTTTCTTCACGTCGGCGGCGATGCGCTTCTTCGAAAAGGTCAGATCGGTCAGCGCCCGGCCGACCGGCTTCTTGCGGATCAGCTGCGCCAGCAGGTTCAGCTTCTGAGGCGAGACGCGCAGCATGCGGCTGACGGCCAGGGCCTCGTTCTCCGCGCAGCGGCGGGGGTTTGCAGACTGTCCCATGAGACTACCTCCGCTTGGCTTTTTTATCGGCCTGATGGCCGTAATAGGTGCGCGTCGGCGAATATTCGCCGAACTTCTGTCCGATCATGTCTTCGGAGACATTCACGGGGATATGCTTGCGGCCGTTGTAGACGCCGAAAGTCAGACCCACGAATTGCGGGAGAATGGTCGAACGACGCGACCAGATCTTGATCACTTCGTTGCGGCCGCTTGCCTGCGCCTTCTCCGCCTTTTTCAGGACGTAGGAGTCGACAAACGGGCCTTTCCAGATTGAACGGGGCATTCCGGGGCTCCTTACCGTCTGCCTTTGCGCTGGTGGCGCGAGCGGATGATATACTTGTCAGTGGTTTTGTTGGTGCGGGTGCGATGACCCTTGGTGTCCTTGCCCCAGGGGGTGACCGGGGTGCGGCCGCCCGAGGTGCGGCCTTCGCCGCCGCCATGGGGGTGATCGATCGGGTTCATCGCCACGCCGCGCACCGAAGGGCGCTTGCCCTGATGGCGGGTGCGGCCGGCCTTGCCGAAATTCTGGTTCGAATGATCCGGGTTGGACACGGCGCCGATGGTGGCCATGCATTCCTGGCGCACCATGCGAAGCTCGCCGGAACTGAGCCGGATCTGCGCGTAGCCGCCGTCGCGCCCCACGAACTGGGCGTAGGCCCCCGCTGCGCGGGCGATCTGGCCGCCCTTGCCGGGCTTCAGTTCGATGTTGTGCACGATGGTGCCGATGGGCATGCCGGTGAAGGGCATGGCGTTGCCCGGTTTCACGTCGGCCTTGCGCGAGGCCACGACCTTGTCGCCGACGCCCAGACGCTGGGGCGCGATGATGTAGGCCTGCTCGCCGTCCTCGTAGCGGATCAGCGCGATGAACGCGGTCCGGTTGGGATCGTATTCGATGCGCTCGACCGTGGCCGGCACGTCGAACTTGCGCCGCTTGAAATCGACGATGCGATAGAGCCGCTTGGCCCCGCCGCCGATGCGCCGCGCCGTGATGCGTCCGGTGTTGTTGCGACCGCCCTTTTTCGTCAGGCCCTGGGTGAGCTTCTTGACGGGGCGTCCCTTGAACAGTTCCGAACGGTCGATCAGAACCAGCCCTCGCTGGCCCGGCGTCGTGGGGTTGTATGACTTCAACGCCATCTTGCTGTCTTCCGTTGCTGTAAGGACCGGGAGCCGGCCCTGCGTTTAAGCGGCCCCGCAGGTCCGCGCGTGAAATCGCGGGGCGTCAAACCCCGCGACGTTTTTCAGTCCTCACCGGACGGGAAAGCGCGGGGCTTAACGCCCCCCGGTCTCAGAGTCCAGTGGACACGTCGATCATGTGGCCCTCTTCAAGGGTCACATAGGCTTTCTTGACGTCGTTGCGCCGGCCGAGCTGACCCTTGAAGCGCTTGGTCTTGCCTTTGGTCAGCACGGTGTTCACCGCCTTGACCTTGACGTTGAAGATCGCCTCGATCGCTTCCTTGATCTGGGGCTTGTTGGACGCGATCGCGACCTCGAAGACCACCGCGTTCGCCTCGGAGGCCATGGTGGCCTTCTCGGTGATGATCGGCTTGCGGATCACGTCGTAGAGTTCGGGCTTGACGCTCATTTCAGACGAGCCTCCAGAGCTTCGACGCCGGCCTTGGTCAGCACCAGCCGGTCATGACGCAGGATGTCGTAGACATTCGCGCCCTGGCTCGGCAGCACGTTGAGGCCGTCGATGTTGCGAGAGGCGCGCAGGAAGTTCTGGTTGACCTCCGCCCCGTCGATGAACAGCGCCTTGGTCAGGCCGAGCTTGTCGGCATGGCCCCGCAGCGCCTTGGTCTTGGCCTCGGCCAGATCGGCGTTCTCGATCACGATGATCTCGCCCGCCTTCGCCTTGGCCGACAGCGCCATGCGCAGCCCCAGGGCCCGCACCTTCCTGGGCAGGTCATGGGCGTGGGAACGCACGACCGGGCCCTTGGCGTTGCCGCCGGAACGGAACTGGGTGACGCCCCGATCGCCGTGACGGGCGCCGCCGGTGCCCTTCTGGCGATAGATCTTCTTGGTCGAATAGCTGACCTCGCCGCGCGACTTGGTCTTGTGGGTGCCGGCCTGCTTGCGGGCAAGCTGCCAGCGCACCACGCGGTGCAGGATGTCGGCGCGCGGCTCGACGCCGAACACGTCCTCGGCCAGATCGATCGACCCGGCGGGGGCCGAATCCAGCTTGAGCATGTCAAGTTTCATGACTTGTCGCCTCCCTCGGTGGCGGCGTTGGCCGCGGCGTCCTGAGCGGCGGCCTCGGCGGCGAGACGGGCGGTCTCGGATTCGGCCTCGGCGGCGGCGGCCTCGGCGGCGGCGGCTTCGGCGGCCTCGGCCGCGGCCTTGCCGGCGGACCGCAGCGCCGCGGGCAGGATCACGTTCTCGGGGCGCGGCTTCTTCACCGCGTCCTTGATCGTCACCCAGCCGCCCTTGGATCCGGGCACGGCGCCCTTGACCATGACCAGCCCGCGATCGGCGTCCGTGCGGACCACCTGCAGGTTCTGGATGGTCACGCGCGCGGCGCCCATGTGGCCGGCCATCTTCTTGCCCTTGAACACCTTGCCCGGGTCCTGGCACTGACCGGTGGAGCCGTGGGAGCGGTGGCTGATCGACACGCCGTGCGAGGCGCGAAGACCCTTGAAGTTATGCCGCTTCATGGCGCCGGCGAAGCCCTTGCCGATCGAGGTGCCGGCGACATCCACGTACTGACCCGCGAAATAGTGGTCGGCGGTGATCTCCTCGCCCACTTCGATCAGGTTCTCGGCGGCGACGCGGAACTCGGCCAGCTTGCGCTTGGGCTCGACGCTGGCCTTGGCGAAATGGCCGCGCATGGGCTGCGAGGTGTTCTTGGCCTTCGCCGCGCCGGCGCCGAGCTGGACGGCGGTGTAGCCGTCCTTCTCGGCCGTGCGCTGGGCGACGACCTGAACGTTTTCCATCTGCAGAACGGTCACCGGGATCTGGCGGCCGTCCTCCATGAACAGCCGGGTCATGCCCAGCTTCTTTGCGATGACTCCGGAGCGCATCACACCCTCCTCAGAGCTTGATTTCGACGTCGACGCCGGCGGCGAGGTCGAGCTTCATCAGCGCGTCCACCGTCTGGGGCGTCGGATCGACGATGTCGAGAAGCCGCTTGTGGGTGCGGATCTCGAACTGTTCGCGGCTCTTCTTGTCCACGTGCGGGCCGCGAAGAACGGTGTATTTCTCGATCTTGTTGGGCAGCGGAATCGGGCCGCGCACCCGTGCGCCGGTCCGCTTCGCGGTGTCGACGATTTCCTGGGTGCTGGCGTCGAGCACCCGATAGTCGAACGCCTTCAGCCGGATTCTGATGTTCTGGCTTTGCATGGGCTAACCTCTTGATCGCAGGAAACTCAGTGCAGGAACCGGCGGGATCCGCCCGCCGGGTCCTGAGAGCAGAACTGCGCGTTACTCGATGATTTTCGACACCACGCCGGCGCCGACGGTGCGGCCGCCTTCGCGGATGGCGAAGCGGAGCTTTTCCTCCATGGCGATGGGGGCGATCAGCTGCACCTCGAACTTGAGGTTGTCGCCCGGCATCACCATCTCCGTGCCCTCGGGCAGCGTCACCGTGCCGGTCACGTCCGTGGTGCGGAAATAGAATTGCGGCCGGTAATTGGCGAAGAACGGGGTGTGGCGCCCGCCCTCCTCCTTGGTCAGGATGTAGGCCTCGGCCTCGAACCTGGTGTGCGGCTTCACCGAACCCGGCTTGCACAGAACCTGCCCGCGCTCCACGTCCTCGCGCCCGATGCCGCGCAGCAGCGCGCCGATATTGTCGCCCGCCTCGCCGCGATCCAGCAGCTTGCGGAACATCTCGACGCCGGTGCACACCGTCTTGCGGGTGTCGCGGATGCCGACGATCTCGATCTCCTCGCCCACCGTGATCACGCCGCGCTCGACGCGCCCGGTCACCACCGTGCCGCGACCGGAAATCGAGAACACGTCCTCGATCGGCATCAGGAACGGCTGGTCGATCGGGCGGTCCGGGGTCGGGATGTACTCGTCGACCGCCGCCATCAATTCGCGGATCTTGTTCTCGCCGATCTCGGGGTCGCGGCCTTCCAGCGCCGCCAGCGCCGAGCCCATGATGATCGGGATGTCGTCGCCCGGATAATCGTAGAGCGACAGCAGCTCGCGGATCTCCATCTCCACCAGTTCCAGCAGTTCGTCGTCGTCGACCTGGTCCACCTTGTTCATGAACACCACCAGCGACGGCACGCCCACCTGATAGGCCAGCAGGATGTGCTCGCGGGTCTGGGGCATGGGGCCGTCGGCGGCGCTCACCACCAGGATCGCGCCGTCCATCTGCGCCGCACCGGTGATCATGTTCTTCACGTAATCGGCGTGGCCCGGGCAATCCACATGGGCGTAATGGCGCTTTTCGGTCTCGTATTCCACATGCGCCGTCGAGATGGTGATCCCGCGCGCCTTTTCCTCGGGCGCGCCGTCGATCTCGTCATACGCCTTGAATTCGCCGAACAGCTTGGTGATCGCCGCCGTCAGCGTCGTCTTGCCGTGATCGACATGGCCGATCGTGCCAACGTTGACATGCGGCTTCGTGCGCTCGAATTTTGCCTTCGCCATG
>NZ_JBWOMN010000035.1:0-16829 GCF_056449545.1 Oceanicella sp.
CCGCGCGCTGGGCCGCATCGACGCGGCCGAACGCGACGCCCGCGCCGCCCCCGACCGGCGCCGGCTGGCGCGGCTGCGGCGCGGGCGGGCGTTCGTCGATGCGCTTTACGGGCCGCGCCTGTCGCGGCGTCCGCCCGGCGACGCGACCATCGTCTGTCGCTGCGAGGAGGTCACCGCCGGGCAGATCCGCGAGGCGCTGCGCGGCGGCTGCCTGGGCCCCAATCAGGTGAAATCGGCGCTGCGCTGCGGCATGGGGCCCTGTCAGGGCCGGTTCTGCGGGCTGACCATATCGCGCCTCGTCGCCGAACAGCGCGGGCTGTCCATGGACGAGGCCGGAACGCTGCGCATCCGCCCGCCGTTGAAACCCATCGATCTGGGCGCGCTGGCCGGCGCCGCGGCCGCCGATCCGGTCGAATCATGACCCGCACCGCGGATGTGGCGATCATCGGCGCCGGGATCCAGGGGTGTTCCGCCGCGCTGCATTGCGCCTTGCGCGGGCTGTCGGTCACGGTGCTGGAAAAGGACCGCGCCGGGCGCCACGCCTCGGGGGTCAATGCCGGGGGCGTGCGGCGGCTGAACCGGCATGAAGCGGAAATTCCGCTCTCGGTCGCCTCGATGGAGATCTGGCGCGGCATCGAGGATCTGCTGGGCGATGATTGCGGGTTTCACGCCGGCGGTCAGGTGCGCGTGGCCGAGACCGAGGCGGACATGGCCGTGCTGGAGGCGCGCGCCGCGCGGGTCCGGGCGCTGGGTCACGCGCATGAGGAAATCATCGGCCGCGACGAATTGTTCGCCATGGTTCCGGCGCTCGCGCCCCATTGCCTCGGGGCCCTGATCGCGCGCGGCGACGGCTATGCCAACCCCGCGCGCACGGTCGCCGCCTTGCGCCGCCGCGCCGCCGAACTGGGCGCGACGTTTCTGGAGGGCGTGCGCGCCGCGCCGCCGCGCCGTTGCGGCGAGGGCTGGGAGACGCTGACCGATTCCGGCCCGGTGCAGTGCCGGACCGTGCTCAACTGCGCCGGGGTCTGGGGCGGCGCCATCGCCGCCGCGCTGGGCGAGCCGGTCCCCATCGAACCGGTGGCGCCGATGCTGCTGATCACCGCCCCCATGGCGCCGTTCGTGACCCCGGTGGTGGGCAGCGCCAGCCGCTACATATCATTCAAGCAATGGCCCAACGGCACGGTGATGGTGGGCGGCGGTCGGCTGGGGAAGGCGGACCCGGCGCGCAATGTCGCGCATCTCGACATGCCGGGACTGGGGATGATGGCCAAGGCGGCGCGGGGCCTGTTCCCGATCATGCAGGGCGCCAGGGTGGTGCGCTGCTGGGCCGGGATCGAGGGCCAGGTCCGCGACGGCATCCCGGTGATCGGACCCAGCGCCGCCGCGCCGGGGGTGTTTCACGGCTTCGGGTTTTCGACCCACGGCTTTCAGCTTGGGCCGATCATCGGGCGCATTTTGGCGGAGCTCGCCGCCGATGGGCGGACATCGCTGCCAATCGAACCGTTTTCAATCACGCGCTTTGCGGCGCGGGGAGAGGAGGAAATCGCATGATCGCACCGGAAAATCGCGTGGTGATGGTGTCGGGCGCCAATCGCGGCATCGGGCTTGGCGTGGCGCGGCGGCTGATTGCGCGCGGCTATCGGGTCAGCCTCGGGGCCCGCGATCCGGCGTCGCTGGCGGCGGCGGTCGCCGACGCCGCCCCGGGGCAGGCCCATTGCGTCGCCTATGACGCGCTGGATCTGGGGCTGGCCGAGGCCTGGGTGGCGGGAACCGTCGAAAGATTCGGGCGCATTGACGGGCTGGTCAACAACGCCGGCGTCGCCAAGCCGCCTTTCACCATCGAGGACGCGGATGAATCGGCGCTCGACCGCATGTTCGCGATCAACGTCAAGGGGCCGCTGCGGCTGATCCGGCTGGCCATGCCGCATCTGACGCAAAGCGGCTGCGGGCGGGTGATCAACGTCGCGTCGCTGTCGGGCAAGCGGGTGAAGAACCCCAATGTCGGTTACGCCATGACCAAGTTCGCGCTGATCGCGCTGACCCACGCGGTGCGCCGCCATGGCTGGGATCAGGGGGTGCGCGCCACCGCCGTCTGCCCCGGCTTCGTGCGCACGGATCTGACCAGGGATGCGGCGGTGGCCCCGGAGAACATGATCCAGCCCGAGGATCTGGCCGAACTGATCGACACCGCGCTGTCGCTGCCCAACAACGCCGTGGTGGCCGAGCTGCTGGTGAATTGCCGGCTGGAGGACATGCTCTGACCTGGCGCCGCGCGGTTGGGCTCCAAGGTTTCTCAAATAACGTTTCTCTTGCGCGGACAGGCTGGCTAAGGTCGGCGCGATTGCATCGTCATCTGGAATAATCGACCCCGGACATGAGCGCCCCCCAGTTCCATCGCCTCGGCGCGCCCGCCCGCGCGCGCCTGCGCCTGTCCATCGACGGGCGCCTCCATGAGGCCTTCATCGGGGACACGGTGCTGACCGCGATTCTGAGCGCCGGGCGCCGGGCGAGGGTCTCGGAATTCGGCGACGGGGCGCGGGCCGGATTCTGCCTGATGGGGCTGTGCCAGGATTGCTGGGTGCGGCTGGCCGACGGCCGCCGCCTGCGCGCCTGCACCACCCCTGCACGCGACGGGATGGAGATCCTCACGGATCGCGAACCCGACGATCCCGGCGCCGGTCGGAACATTGATCAGAACGGGGAGGGCGGCGCATGAACGCCCCGCGCGTGGTCATCGTCGGCGCCGGCCCCGCCGGGCTGCGCGCCGCGCAGACCCTGGTCGCGGCGGGTCTGCGCCCGGTCTTGCTTGACGAGGCCCCGGCCAGCGGCGGCCAGATCTATCGCCGCCAGCCGCCGGAGATCACCCGCCCCTACCAGGCGCTGTATGGGTTCGAGGCGGGCAAGGCGCGCCGCCTGCACGACCTGACCGACGCCCTGCGCGACAGCATCGACTATCGCCCGGATTGCATGGTCTGGAACGCGGCGCCGGGGATGTTGGAGGTCTTGCGCGACGGGACCGGCGAAAGCCTGCCCTATGACCGGCTGATCCTCGCCACCGGGGCCATGGACCGGGTGCTGCCTTTCGAGGGCTGGACCCTGCCCGGGGTGTTCACGCTGGGCGGCGCGCAGGTGCTGTTCAAGACCCAGGCCTGCGCGGTGGGGCGGCGGACGGCGTTCCTCGGGTGCGGGCCGCTGCTGCCCTATGTCGCCTATCAATACGCCCGCGCCGGGGCGCAGGTCGTCGCGGTGCTCGACACCGCGCCGCGCGCCGCCAAGTGGCGGGCGCTGCCGGGGCTGCTGGCGGGGGGCGCGACCGCGTTCAAGGGCGCGTGGCATCTGGGCTGGCTGAAGGCGCATGGCGTCAGCTACCTGCATGGCGTGACGCCGGTTCGGGCGCTGGGCGAGCAGGCCGTCGAGGGGCTTCGCTATCGCGATTCGCGCGGGCGCGAGCGGGCGCTGGACTGCGACGCGATCGCCTTTGGCTACGGGCTGAAAAGCGAATTGCAGATCGCCGATCTCATTGGCTGCGACCTGCGATTCGACGACCGGTCGCGCAATTGGGAACTGGCGCTCGACGCCATGGGGCGCAGTTCCGTGGCCGGGGTCTATGCGGCGGGCGACGGGGCGTCGATCCGGGGCGCCGACGCGGCGGAGCTGAGCGGCGCGCGCGCGGCGCGGGCGCTGATCGGGGATCTGGGACTGCCGGCGCGGGGCGCCCAGGGCGCGGAGCGGGCGACAAGGCGCCTCGACCGGCTGCGCGCGGCGCTCGACGTCGCCTTTCCCTATCCGGCGCATCTGGCCCGCGACCTGCCCGATGCGCGGGTGATCTGCCGCTGCGAGGCCGTGACGGCGGGCGAGATCCGCGCCGCGGTGCGTGGCCTCGGGGCCGACGAACTGAACCGGGCGAAGGCGTTCTGCCGGGTCGGCATGGGCCGCTGCCAGGGGCGGGTCTGCGAGCCGGCGGCGGCGGAGATCGTGGCCGAATCGCTGGGGCGCGACATCGCCGACATCGGCCGTTTCCGCGCCCAGGCGCCAGTGAAGCCCGTGCCGATCGCGGCGCTGGCGCGCAAGGCGCCGGGCAAGACGACAGGCCCGGCCCCGTGACCGACGCCAAACGCATCGACATCGACGTCGCCATCATCGGCGGCGGCACGGCGGGCTGCGCCGCGGCGCTGCATCTGGCCAATCGCGGGCTCAGCGTGGCGCTGTTCGAACGCCGCGCCGCCGGCAGTCAGGCCAGCGGCGTCAATTACGGCGGCGTGCGCCAGCATGGCCGCGACATCCGCGAATTGCCGCTCAGCCGGCGATCCCGCCAGATCTGGGCCGACCTGAAGGGTCTGATCGGCAGCGATTGCGAATTCTCCCCCGGCGGCCACCTGAAACTGGCGCGCAACGCCGAGGAAATGGCGGTGCTGGAAAAATTCGCCCGCGATTCGGCGCCGTTCGATCTCGGCATCGAACTGATCGGGCGCAACGCGCTGCGCGAACGGTTCCCGTGGCTGGGCGACGCCGCCTTCGGGGCCTCGCTCTGTCCCGGCGACGGGCAGGCCAACCCGCGCCTGCTGGCGCCCACTTTCGCGCGCGCCGCCCGCGCCGCGGGCGCCGACATCCGCGAACATGACGCGGTGACCGGCGCGACGCGCGGCGGGACCGGCTTTCACATCGAGACCGAAAGCGGCCTTCGCGCCCGCGCCGGGGTGCTGCTGAACGCCGCCGGGGCCTGGGCCGACCGGGTGGCGGGCTGGTTCGGCGAGCCGGCGGCGATCGATTCGCAATCGCCCAACATGCTGGTCACCGAACCGCTGCCCTATCGGCTCACCCATAATATCGGCGCCGTGGGCGGCGGGCTCTATGTGCGCCAGATCCCGCGCGGCAACCTGATCTTCGGCGGCGGGCGCAGCGCCAGCGACCGCGACGCGCCCCGGGTGCGCCCGGCCAGCGCCGGCGGGCGCAACGCCATGGCCAACCTGATCGAATTTCTGCCCTGGGCGGGTTCGGCGCAGGTGATCCGCACCTGGACCGGCATCGACGGCTACATGCCCGACGGCATCCCGGTGATGGGGCCGAGCGCCACGACGCCGGGGCTGTTCCACGCATTCGGCTTCAGCGGTCACGGCTTTCAGCTCGGCCCCGCCGTCGGCGAGGCGCTGGGCGAAATGGCGCTGGAGGGGCGAGCGGCGATTTCTCTCGACTCCTTCTCGATCCGGCGCTTTAAATCAACTGGCGGGACGAATTGACAAACACTTCGCCCGCAATGCGAACCGATGCGCCGCCGCAAAAGAGCGAGCCTGTTCGGTCATAGGGAGGTTATGGAATGAAACAGTTTTTTCTTGGAACCGTGTGCGCGCTGGGCGCCGGGTTCGCGTTGGCGGTCTCGACGCCGGGCGCGGCGACGGCCGGGCCGGACACCAACTTTCTGAATGTCGGCATCGCCGCGTCGGACGCCGGGCGCCTGGATCCGCATCTGTCCGCGACCACCATCGACAAGGCGGTGTTCGGCTGGATGTTCAACGGGCTGGTGCGCTTCGCCCCGGGCACCGCGTCGCCCGACACCATCGAACCGGATCTGGCGGAAAGCTGGAGCTCCAGCGACGACGGCCTGGAATGGACCTTCAACCTGCGCAAGGGCGTGCAGTGCCATGGCGGCTACGGCGAGCTGACCTCGGCGGACATCGTCTATTCCTTCGCCCGCGCCGCCAATCCCGACACATCGAGCTTCGCCAGCAATTTCGCGGTGTTTGACAGCGTCACCGCGCTCGACCCCTACACGGTGAAGATCACGCTGAAGAACGCGGTGCCCAGTCTGCTCGGCATGGTGACCAACTATCACGGCGGCAACGTGGTGTGCAAAAAGGCCGCCGAGGAGATGGGCGAGGATTTCCAGAAGCGCCCCATCGGCACGGGCGCCTTCATGTTCGACGAATACCAGCCCCAGCAATACCTGAAACTGGTGGCCAATCCCGACTACTATCGCGGCAAGCCCAAGCTCGACGGCATCATGTATCGCTACATCCCGTCGGATTCGGCCCGCGATCTGGCGTTCCAGGCCGGCGAGCTGGACATGGAATACGGCGCCCAGGGCCAGGTCTGGGCCGAGCGCATGAAGAAGCTGCCCGGCACCGTGGTGCATGTGATGGAGCCGGCGGAAATGTCGGTGATGTCGCTCAACATCACGTCCAAGCCGCTTGACGACATCCGCGTGCGCAAGGCCATCGCCATGGCGGTGAACCGGGATGAGTTCCTCGCCTTCAAGGGCGCCGACGTGACCCGCCCGGCGAAATCGGTGGTGCCCCAGGGCTACCAGGGCTTCGCCGACATGACCGCGCTGATGCCCGCCTATGACGTGGACGGCGCCAAGGCGCTGCTGGCCGAGGCCGGCTATCCCGACGGCGTCACCATCAAGGCGATCCACACCAGCCTGCCGGGCATGCTGTCCACCATGGAGGTGTTCCAGGCCCAGCTGCGCCGCGCCGGCATCACGCTTGACATGGAGGTCGTCGAGCACGCCACCTTCCACGCCCAGATCCGCAAGGATCAGAGCCAGGTGGTGCATTACTCGGCGGCGCGCTTCCCGGTGGCGGACACCTACCTGACGCAGTTCTTCCATTCGCGCAGCATCGTGGGAACGCCGACGGCGATCACCAACTTCTCGCATTGCAACGTCGCGGACGCGGAAATCGACGCCGCCCGCGTCGAACAGGACCCAGCCAAGCAGAAGGCGCTGTGGCGCGCCGCGCAGGAAAAGATCATGAAGGCGTTCTGCGCCGTGCCGATCTACGAGAACCTGCAGCTCTGGGCGACCAAGGACTATCTGGACCTGGGCTATGAGCTGATCGGCTCGCTGACGCTGGGTCCGCCGGTCACCGAGAACACGCGCTTCAAGTAGCCGCGAACGCCTGGCGCGGGGCGGCGGCCGGGGCAACCCGGCCGCCGGCCCGTTCCCGCCCCCGCCCGCGAGCCCCAACGGGCCCGGCGCCTCCCGTCCCGGGGGGCGCGGCCATGGGCGCGCCGCATGCCGAAAGGGTCGCCCGCCTATGTTCGCCTTCATTCTACGACGGCTGCTTTTCGCCATACCGACGCTGCTGGCCGTGATGACGCTGATCTTCGTGCTGGTGCGCATCGTGCCCGGCGATCCGGCGCAGACCATCCTCGGCGACGAGGCCAGCGCCGCGGCGCTCGACGCCATGCGCGAACGGCTCGGGCTGAACCGGCCGCTGATCGAGCAATACGTGGATTTCATGGGCAGCGCGCTGACCGGGGACTGGGGCGAATCCATGGTCAGCGGCAAGTCGATCATCGGCGAGGTCGCCAACGTCATCCCCTACACCATGGAGCTGACCGTGGTGTCGCTGCTGTTCGGCATCGTCACCGGCATTCCGCTGGGCATCTGGTCGGCGCTGCACCGCAACCGGCCGCTGGACTACCTGATCCGCGTCACCTCCCTGCTGGGGCTGTCGTTTCCGGCCTTCGTGTCGGCGATCATGCTGCTGATCGTGTTCTCGATCAATCTGGGCTGGTTCCCGGTGATCTCGGCGGGCAATCGCAGCGACGTGGGGGGCTGGGCGCGTGATCTGGCGCTGCCGGCGCTGACGCTGGGGCTGATCATGGCGGCCTTCATCACCCGGGTCACCCGGTCCTCGATGCTGGGGGTGCTGGGCGAGGACTACATCCGCACCGCCCGCGCCAAGGGGGTGCCCAACAAGGTGATCATCTGGCGTCACGCCATGCGCAACGCGCTGATCCCGGTGGTGACCGTGGTGGGGCTGTATCTGGGCATCCTGATCGGCAATTCGGTGCTGACGGAGATCGTCTTCAACCGCCCCGGGCTCGGCAAGCTGATCGTCGGGGCGCTGGGCCAGCGCGACTACACCATGCTGCAGGGGCTGATGGTCTGCTACGCCTTCATCATCCTGTTCGTGAACATGCTCACCGACCTGACCTACGGGTTCATCGATCCGCGAGTGAAATACCAATGATCATCGACAGCGACGACATGCCGGCGCCGCGATCCGCCCGCAGCCTGTTCTTCGAACAGCTGATGCGCACCTTCGCCAGCAACAAGCTGACGGGGCTGGGCGCGGCGATCTTCCTGCTGGTGGTGCTGGCGGCGATCTTCGCGCCGCTGCTGAGCGCCCACGACCCGCTGGACCAGAACATCCTGTCGCGCCTGACGGGGCCGTCCGACGAATTCGCGCTCGGCACCGACGCCTACGGGCGCGACATCTACGCGCGGCTGCTTTACGGCGCGCGCATCTCGCTGACCATCGGCGGGGTGGCGATCCTGTCGGCCATGGCGATCGGGTCGGCGATCGGCATCGTCGCGGGATATTACGGCGGCAAGACCGACGTGGCGATCATGCAGATCATGGACGTGCTGCTGTCCTTCCCGACGCTGATCCTGGGGCTGATCATCGTCGCCATGCTCGGCCCGAGCATGCAGAACATGATCGTCGCCATAGCGCTGACCGCGATCCCGCCGTTTGCGCGCATCGCGCGGGCGCCGACCATCGTGGTCAAGGAACGTGATTTCATCGAGGCCTGCCGGGCGCTCGGCTATGGCGACATGCGCATCATGGCCGGCCACATCCTGCCCAACGTGCTGTCGGACGTGCTGGTCATGGGCTCGCTCTGGCTGGCCACCGCGATCCGGGTCGAGGCCTCGCTGTCCTTCATCGGCCTCGGGGTCAAGCCGCCGACCCCCACCTGGGGCGGCATGATCCGCGAGGGGTTCGAAAACATCCTCGACAACCCCTGGCTGTCGATCTTTCCGGGGCTGGCGATCCTGCTGGTGGTGTTCTCGCTGAACCTTCTGGGCGACGGGCTGCGCGACGCCATCGACCCCAAGACCCGGGTGGACTGATGCGCATGACCGAACCGATCCCAGCGGCCGTTCCCGACGACGTGGTGCTCGATGTCGAGAACCTCACCACCTCGTTCCGCATCGCCGGCAAGTGGCACAAGGCGGTGCGCGGCATCAGCTTTTCGCTTCGCCGCAACGAAACCCTGGCGCTGGTCGGCGAATCCGGCTGCGGCAAGAGCGTCACCGCGCTGTCGATCCTCGGGCTGGTGCCGCCCGAGAACGGCCGGGTGGAGGCGACGCGCATCCGCTTTGGCGGGCGCGACCTGCAGGATCTGGACGACGAGGGCATGCGCGCCATCCGCGGCGACGGAATCTCGATGATCTTCCAGGAACCGATGACCGCGCTCAACCCGGTGCTGCCCATCGGCTTTCAGGTGGCCGAGTCGCTGCAATACCATCGCGACATGACCCGCAAGCAGGCCAACGCCGCGGCGCTGGAACTGCTGGAAAAGGTCAAGATCCCCTCCGCCCCCAGCCGGTTCAAGGAATATCCGCACCAGTTTTCCGGCGGCATGCGCCAGCGGGTGATGATCGCCATGGCGCTGGCCTGCGAACCGGACATCATCCTTGCCGACGAACCCACCACCGCGCTCGACGTGACCATCCAGGCGCAGATCCTGTCGCTGCTCAACGACCTGAAAAGCGACACCGGCATGTCGATGATCTTCATCACGCACAATCTGGGCGTGGTGGCGGCGCTCGCCGACCGGGTGGCGGTGATGTATGGCGGCAACATCGTCGAGATCGCCGATGTGGAGGAGCTGTTCGCCAATCCCACCCATCCCTACACCGAGGCGCTGCTGCGTTCGATCCCGCGCAGCGACCGGGACATGGACACCCTGCTGTCGATACCGGGGCAGGTGCCCCCGATCACCCGCATGCCCGAAGGCTGCCGCTTCGCCGCGCGCTGCGCGCTGGCCCGTCCGCATTGCCGCGAACGCGACCCGGACCTGCGCCCGGTGACGCCGGGATCGGCGCACGGGGTCGCCTGCTGGGAACGCGGCCATCGCCCCGCCGCCGAGGAGCGCGCCGATGACTGACATCCTGCTGCGCGTCGAGAACCTGCAGAAATTCTTCCGGGTGCGCCGGGGGTTTCCGGTGGCCAGAACCGTGACCGTGCGGGCGGTGGACGGCATATCCTTCACCGTCAAACGCGGGCGATCCTTCGGGCTGGTGGGCGAATCCGGCTGCGGCAAATCCACCGCCGGGCGGGCGCTGCTGCGCCTGATCGAACCGGATTCCGGGGCGGTGGATTTCGACGGTCAGGACGTGCTGACCACCGATGCGGGCGGCATGCGCAAGCTGCGCCAGCGCATGCAGATCATCTTTCAGGACCCGTATTCGTCGCTGAACCCGCGCAAGCGCATCGGCGCGGCGCTGGCCGAACCCCTGCTGGTGCACGGGCTGGCCGACCGGGCGCAGGCGCGCGAACAGGTGCTCAAGCTGCTCGACGAGGTGGGCCTGCCGCCCGACGCGGCCAACCGCTTTCCCCATGAATTCTCCGGCGGCCAGCGCCAGCGCATCGGCATCGCGCGGGCGCTGACGCTGGGCCCGGAGCTGATCGTCGCGGATGAACCGGTGTCGGCGCTCGACGTGTCGATCCAGGCGCAGATCCTGCTGTTGCTGCGGCATCTGCAGGCGGCGCACAATCTCAGCTTCGTGTTCATCTCGCACGATCTCGGGGTGGTGCGGTACTTCTGCCAGGACATGGCGGTGATGTATCTGGGACGGATCGTGGAAACCGGGCCGATCCCGCGCATCTTCGACGAACCGCTGCACCCCTACACCCGCATCCTGCGCGACGCCTCGCCGGCGCCCGACCCGACGCAGGCGCGCAAATTCGATCGCATCGCCGGCGAGGTGCCCTCGGCGGTCAACCCGCCCAGCGGCTGCCATTTCCACCCGCGCTGCCCGCACGCCAACGACCTGTGCCGCAGCACCTACCCCGAATGGCGCGAGATCGACGGCGCGCGCGGCGTCGCCTGCCATCTGTTCGACCCCGACATCGCCGGCGCGCCGACGCGCGCGGATGACGGAAGCCTGAAGGAGAAAGGCCAGACCCCGCGCGCGGCGATCTGAATCCGGTGACCGCCGCCGCCCGGGTCTGATATCGTGCCAGGCGCCGCCGCGCGCCCGGCGATCACGAAACCGGGCGCCCCGGCGGCGGGTTTCGACTGCGAGGAGCGTCGCCTTGGTCGTCAAAGCAGGCATCATCGCCAACCCGGTCTCGGCGCGCGACATCCGCCGGATCGTGTCCCATGCCGGCAACCTGCCGATCAACGACCGGGCCAACATCGTGCTGCGTCTGCTCACCGGCATGGCGCGCACCGGCGTGGACGAGGTGCTGATCATGCCGGAAAACGGCGGCATCCGCACCCATCTGATGCGCGCGATCAAACGGGAATCCAGGCATGGCGGCGCCCGGTTCCCGCGGGTCGGCTACCTTGACATGCCCGTCACCTGCACCGCCGAGGACAGCGCCCGCGCGGCGCGCATGATGCGCGCCGCCGGGGTCGGGGCCATCGTGGTGCTGGGCGGCGACGGCACCAACCGCGTGGTGGTCGGCGCATGCGGCGACGTGCCGGTGGCGGGCGTGTCCACCGGGACCAACAACGCGTTTCCGGAGCTGCGCGAACCCACCGTCACCGGGCTGGCCGTGGGGTTGGCGGTCAGCGGGCAGGCGCCCCCCGACCTGGCGTTCTTCGCCAACAAGCGGCTGGAGGTGGCGGTCAACGACCGGCGCGACATCGCGCTGGTCGACGTGGCCGTGGTGGCCGAACGCTTCATCGGCGCCCGCGCCATCTGGAAGACCGAGAATTTCCGCGAATTGTTCGTCACCTTCGGCGCGCCCGAGGGCATCGGCCTGTCTTCGATCGTCGGGCTGCTGGCGCCGCTGACCCGCGCCGCGCCCGAGGGCCGGCGGGTGCGCCTGTCCCGCGCCTCCGGCGCCGCGCGCATGCTGGCCGCGCCGATCGCGCCGGGGTTGATCGAGGACGTCGGAATCGCCGGCGTCGAGACCATGCGCCCGGGCGTCGCCTACGCGCCCGACATCGCCGCCGGGTCGCTGGCGCTGGACGGCGAGCGCGAACTGACCTTCGACGAGGGCGATCGCGTGACCATCAGCCTGCGGATCGACGCCTTTCGCACCATCGACGTCGCCGCCTGCATGGCCTGCGCCGCGGCGCGCGGTCTGCTGACCGCCCGCCGCGCCCCCGCCGTTCAAGACCCCGCTCACCATGAAAAAGTCGATGCTGCAAACAGGAGGACCTCATGAGCAATCCGTTTCCGTTGGACAAGGACCGGCTGCTGGACGCCTACCGGATGATGCGCACCATCCGCGCGTTCGAAGAACGCCTGCACGTGGATTTCAGTCGCGGCGACATCCCGGGTTTCGTGCATCTCTACGCCGGCGAGGAGGCCTCCGCCGTCGGCATCATGATGCATCTCAACGACCGCGACCGCATCGCGTCGACCCATCGCGGGCATGGCCACTGCATCGCCAAGGGCGTTGATGTGAAGGCGATGATGGCGGAGATCTACGGCAAGGCCTCGGGCTGCTGCGCGGGCAAGGGCGGGTCGATGCACATCGCCGATCTGTCCAAGGGCATGATGGGCGCCAACGGCATTCTGGGCGCCGGGGCGCCGCTGATCTGCGGCGCGGCGCTGGCGGCGCAGAAGCTCGGCCATGACGGGGTCGGGATCACGTTTTTCGGCGACGGCGCCTCCAATCAGGGCACGGTGCTGGAAAGCATGAACCTGGCGGCGATCTGGAATCTGCCGGTGATCTTCGTGGTCGAAAACAACGGCTATGCGGAATCGACCTCGGTCGATTACGCGGTGGCGGTGGATTCCTATGTCGATCGCGCCACCGGCTTCGGCATCCCCGGGGTCACCGTCGACGGCACCGATTTCTTCGCCGTTTACGAGGCCGCGGGCGAGATCGTGCGCCGCGCCCGCGAAGGGTCGGGACCGACGCTGCTGGAATGCAAGATGATCCGCTTCTACGGGCATTTCGAGGGCGACGCCCAGACCTACCGCGCCCCGGGCGAGACCGAGGACAACCGCGCCAATCGCGACTGCCTGAAGATCTTCCGCGCCCATGTCACCGGGGCGGGGGTGATATCGGACGCCGAACTGGACGCCATCGACGCCGAGGCCGAGGCGCTGATCGTCGCGGCGGTGGACGCGGCCATCGCCGCCCCGCGCCCCGACCCCGCCGAACTCACGACCGACGTCTATGTGAGCTGATCGACCTCAAGAAAACCGAAAGGAGCAAGCAAATGGCACGCATGCTGAGCATGAAGGACGCGGTGAACGAGGCGATGGATCAGGAGATGTCGCGCGATCCCACCGTGATCATGATGGGCGAGGACATCGTCGGCGGGACCGGCGCCGGGGGCGAGGAGGACGCCTGGGGCGGCGCGCTCGGCGTCACCAAGGGGCTGTATCACAAGCACCCCAAGCAGATGATCGACACGCCGCTGTCGGAAAGCGCCTATATCGGCGCGGCGATCGGGGCCGCGACCTGCGGGCTGCGCCCGGTGGCCGAACTGATGTTCATCGATTTCGTCGGCGTCTGTCTGGATCAGATCTTCAATCAGGCGGCGAAGTTCCGCTACATGTTCGGCGGCAAGGCCGAAACGCCCGTGGTGATCCGCGCCATGTGCGGGGCCGGCATCCGCGCCGCGGCCCAGCACAGCCAGATGCTGACGCCGATGCTGACCCATGTCCCGGGGCTGAAGGTGGTGTGTCCGTCCAACGCCTATGACGCCAAGGGCTTGCTGATCCAGTCGATCCGCGACAATGATCCGGTGATTTTCCTTGAACACAAGGCGCTTTACGGCGCCGAGGCCGACGTCCCCGAAGAAAGCTACGCCATCCCCTTCGGCGAGGCCAACATCGTGCGCGAGGGCGGCGACGCCACCATCGTCACCTACGGCCAGACCGTGGGGCGCGCGGTGGAGGCCGCCCGGGCGCTGGAAAGGGACGGCGTGCAGGTGGAGGTCATCGACCTGCGCACCCTGTCGCCCATCGACATGGAAACCGTGATCGAAAGCGTCGAGGAAACCGGCCGCCTGATCTGCGTGGACGAGGCGCATCCCCGCTGCTCCATCGCCGCCGACGTGGCCGCCAATGTCGCGCAGGACGCCTTCGCGGCGCTGAAGGCCCCGATCCAGATGGTGACCTCGCCGCATGCGCCGGTGCCGTTTTCGCCGTCGCTGGAGGACATCTTCGTGCCCTCCGTCGACGCGATCGCGGCCGCGGTGCGCAAGACCCTGTGAGGAGCGATCCAGATGAGAGCTGAACCATGAGCGACCAGATCACGCCGATCCTGATGCCCAAATGGGGGCTGTCCATGAAGGAGGGCAAGCTCGCCGCCTGGCATGTGGAGGAAGGCGCCGCGATCTCGCCCGGCGACGAGATCATGGATGTGGAGACCGACAAGATCGCCAATGTCGTGGAGGCCGCCGACGGCGGCCTCCTGCGGCGCATCGTCGGGCGCGAGGACGAGGTGTATCCGGTGCAGGCGCTGCTCGGGGTCATGGCCCCGGACACGGTGTCCGACGCGGAGATCGACGCCTATGTCGCGGGGTTCGAAACCCCCGAGATCGAGGCGGACGAGGCCGCCGGCCCGGCCCATGACTTTGCCGACCTGGCGGTGGGGCGAATCCGCTACGTCGCGCGCCCGGGCGGCGCGGATGATGCGGGCGGCGCGGGCGGCGCGCCGGCGATCCTGATCCACGGCTTTGGCGGCGATCTGGACAACTGGCTGTTCAATATCGACGCGCTGGCCGAGGACCGCCCGGTCTATGCGCTGGACCTGCCCGGCCACGGCCAGTCGGTGAAGGCGGCGGAGGCCCCGGATCTGGCGATGATGGTGGCGGCGCTGGTCGACTTCATGGATCATCTGGGCGTCGAGCGCGCGCATCTCGTCGGCCATTCCATGGGCGGGCTGATCGCCGGTCAGACGGCGATCGCCCATCCCGGGCGAGTGGCCTCGCTGGGGCTGATCGGGTCCGCCGGGCTGGGGGCGCAGATCAACGACGACTATGTCGGCGGCTTCGTGGCCGCGACCGGGCGGCGCGACCTGAAACCCCGGCTGGCGCATCTGTTCGCCGATCCGGGTCTGGTGAGCCGGGCGATGGTCGCCGATCTGCTGAAATACAAGCGGCTCGACGGGGTGCCGGCCTTTCTGGGCGCGCTGGCCGCCAGCCTGTTCCCCGACGGCGCCCAGGCGCAAAGCATCGCCGCGGCGCTCGACGCGCTGGAGGCGCCGGTCACGGTGATCTGGGGCGCCGAGGACGCGGTCATCCCCGCCGCCCATGCCGACGCGATCCCCCGCGCCGCCAGCCACGTGATCGAAAACGCCGGTCACATGGTGCAGATGGAACAGGCCGCAAAGGTCAACGCGCTGCTGAAAGCCGCCATGTCCGGCCAGTGATCGCGGCTTGGAACATGCCCCCCGGGCGATCGCGGCGATGCGTCATGGCTGGCCCGTGAACCGGGTCCCGGCCTTGCGGCGGCGGGTCGCCGGATTCGTCGCGCAAAGCCCATCGCGGCGCCCGGTTGCGGCCCTCCTTGCCGGGGTGCGCCAGCGGTTCTGCGATCGGGCGCGCGGGGATTGCGCAAAACCGGTCCGCGACGCCGCTGGTTGGCGTCAGGCGGCCTCGCGCCGCGGCGCCTCGCAAACAGGGGATCAGGTCAGCGCGGTTTTCATCGCGGCGAGGAACTGGGCGATTTCGGCCAGCGAATTGTAGTGGCACAGCGACACCCGCACGCAATCCTCCAGCCCCAGCGGGGTCAGCACGTTGGCCGAATAGTGATCGGCCTTGCGCATATGGGTGCGCACCCCCTGCGCGTTCAGCGACGCGACGATGTCCGCGGAGCTCACGCCGCGATGGGTGAAGGACGCCAGCCCCTCGCGCGCCGGGTTGTCGACGCCGCCGATGATCTCGACGCCCGGCGTATCGGCCAGCCCGGGGAGGTTGCCGGTCCCGTGCAGCAGGGCCTCGGTCAGCGCGTGTTCCTGGGCGCGGATCGCGGCCCCCGCGGCTTCGATGCGGGCGCGGGGGGCGCGCGCGTCGCTGACCTGGGCGCCAAGCCATTCGACATAGCGCACCACCTCGGAAAACGTCGCATAGGCGCCGGCGTCGCGGGTGCCGAGCTCCCAGCCGGTCGCGGGCGCGTCGATCAGCAGGTCGTGGGGCAGGGCGGCGAGCCGGTCCGAGATCCAGGCCACCCCGTAGCCGTGGCGCGAAAACGCCTTGTAGGGCGAGATCACATAGCCGTCGATGCCGTAGGCGTCGATGTCGAGCGCCCCATGCGCGGCGTGCTGGATGCCGTCGACGATGATCAGGCAATCGGGGGACACCGCGCGGATCGCCGCCGCGATCGCCGCCACATCGACCCCCATGCCGGTCACCGGGGAGGTGTGCACGACGGTCGCCACCCGCGTGTCGGGGCCGATATGGGGCGCGTAATCGGCGACCGAGACCACGCCCCGCGCCCAATCATGGGGCGCGACGCGATGGCGCGCGCCGACCGCCTCGGCGCCCCGGCGCGCGGCGCTGCGCGAGGCCGGATGTTCGAGCGTGGAGCTCACCACCTCGCCGCCGGCCGCCGCGCCCCGGCAGGCGGCGCGCAGCAGGCGGAACAGCAATTCGGTGCCGCTCTCGCCGACGAAAACCTGGCCGCCCGAGGCGTTCATCAGCAGGCGCATGTCGGCTTTGGCCCGCGCGATCACCGCCATCATCGCCTTCGAGGCCGGGTTGTCGCGGCCCTGATTGTCGGGGATCGCGGCGAATTCGCCCGATCGCGCGACCACCGATTTCAAGGTCAGCGCCCCGCCGGCGTTCTCGAAATACGCCCGCGGCCCCTGATAGGGACAGGCGTCGACATGGGCGAAGCGGTCGCGAATGGCCGCGAGCAGACCGGGGGCGTTCTGGATCATTCCGTGTTCCTGCATCTG
>NZ_JBWOMN010000036.1:0-2929 GCF_056449545.1 Oceanicella sp.
CCGGGGCCGCGCGCGCGGCGGCGCGCAGCGGTTTCGGGACCGGGCCCTGCGCGGTCTGGTTTTCCGGCGACCGGGCCCCAGCGGCGGCGGCGGCGCTGGCCAATTGCGCGGCGGCGAGCATCCTTGACCTCGACGACGGCCACCGCGCCGCCGCCGGGCATCCGGGGGCGGCGATCATCCCCGCCTGCCTGGCCGTCGCCGAGGAAACCGGCGCCGGGTGGGACGCGCTCGCCAGCGCCATCGTCATGGGCTACGAGGTCGCGGTGCGGGTGGCGGCGGCGCGCGACGTGACCCGGCTCGACACCATGTCCACGGGCCGCTGGTGCAATTTCGGCGTCGCGGCGGCGACCGGTCGGCTGCGCGGGCTGGATCGCGGCCAGATGGCCCATGCGCTGGCCATCGCCGGGATCCACGGGCCCAACCAGTCGGCCTCGGGCTATTGCCGCTCCGGCGGGGCCAACGCCAAGGAGGGCATCCCGTGGAGCGCGCTCACCGGCGCGCTGGCCGTGGATCTGGCGCGCGCCGGGTTCACCGGGCCGCCGGACATCCTCGACCACCCGGATTACTACGATTCCGCCGCCATCCTGCACGATCCGGGCGCGCGCCCGGCGATCGAGGGGGTGTATTTCAAACCCTATTCCTGCTGCCGCTGGGGCCATGCGGCGATCGACGGGCTGCTGGCGATCATGGCCCGCGAAGGCCTGTCGCCGGAAGCCGTCCAGCGGGTCGAGATCCGCACGTTTTCGCGCGCCCTGCGCCTTGGCAACCTGCCCGACCCGGACACGCCGGAGGGCGCGCAGTATTCGATTCCGTTCTGCCTCGGTCTCGCCGCCTGCCAGGGCGCGGACGCCATGCTGCCAATCGACGCCGCGCAGCTGCATGACCCGCGGAGCGTGGCCTTCGCGCGCAAGGTCACGCTTGCCGTCGATCCGGCGCTTGACGCTCTTTTCCCCGGCATGGCGGCGGCGCGGGTGCGGGTGCACGCGGCGGGCGGCGCGCATGATCGGGAGGTGCTTCGCCCGCTCGGCGATCCTGAAAACCCCATGTCGCGCGCGCGGCTGCTGGAAAAGCTCGCCGCCGCCGCCGACGGCCTGCCGATCGATGCGGTGCTGGCGGCGCTGGCGCGGTTCGAGGCCGGCGACCATCGCCCGCTGCTGCGCGCGCTTGCGGCGCCGGCGCTGCGCGCGCCGGGCTGAAGCGCCGTTCGGGGCGCCGGTTCAAGCGTCAATCATCGACAGGATGGTCTGGCAGACGGCCCCCCTGGCCGGGGCGCCGGGGCGCCGGGGCGATCGAGGCGGTGATGGCGTGCTGGCTGGCGATGACGATGCGGTTCTGGCCGCCAAGGCGAAGGCCAGCGGCGCGCGCATCCTGCCGCTGTCGCATAGGCGCGGACATGTCGCCGACATGGACCGGCGATGCGCCGTCGCCGACGGTCACGACCTGACCCTGATCGAGGATTGCGCCCACACCATGGGCGCCCGCTTGGCCGGACGGCGCCGCGGCGGCTTCGGGCTGGCCGCCCGCTTCAGCACCCAGACCTGCAAGCACATGGATTTCCGGCGAGGGCGGGCTGCCGCCCTCGGACGGCGCGGGGGATCGCCGCCACCGCGGCAAAGGACGATTGCGACCACGCGCCGCTGCTGATGGCGGATTGCAACACCCCGGTTCCCTCGCCCATCGAGGCGCACCGAGAGCCCGCCGGTGCAGCGCGCCGCCAAGGCCACGGCGCGGATATCGCGCATGGTGGGCATGGAGGGCCGCCAGCGATCCCGCGATCAAGCCTTGCCAAAAACACGCTGGAACAGGAGGAGGCACACGATGAACCCGATCAAATCCCCGCTTGCCGGCTTGCCCGCTTGGCGGCGTCTGCAGCGCGGCGCTGTTCGGCGTCGAGGTCGAACGCGCGTCCTTCGACGCCAGCGCCGCGATGGCGGCGATGGCGGCGGGGGATGCGCAGATTTCCTTCTCGCAGGGGATTCCGCCCGTCGTGCTCGCCACCTCGGCCGGGCAGGAGCGTCAGGTGGTGGACGTGGCCGCGCCCCACGCGGACGACGACAATTGCGCGGCGCGCTCCAGCCTCGAGATCGACAAGACCAACGTCAAGGACCTTGAAGGCAAGCAGCTGGGCGCCGCCGCGCGTTGCGGGGGTCTCACGGTCACCGCCGAGATGAACGCCGGAAACGCCAATGGCGGCGCGGCGGCGATGCTGCCGGGGACCGCCAGGACGGCGGGCATGGTCCTGCAGGCCGCCAGGGAGACCCTCGACGCCTCCGTGTTCCCGGCGGTGGCGCAGCAGTTTTCGGCGCAGTGGCGCGGCGGCGGCGGAAAAGGGCGCCGGCACTTTGATCATCGCGGCGTCGAAATTTCAGCAGACGGACGCCGTCATCATGGGCATCATCAGGATCGGCGTCATCGGCCGCGGAATCGACATCCGCATGCGCATGGCCGAGAAGGGTACGGCGCCGTGGAAGGGCCAGAGCCGACACGCCCCTCGAAACGGGAAGGGAGACCGCAGACATGGCTTTCAGACATATGATCGTCGCGGCGCTGCTGGCGCTGACGCCCGGCGCGCAGGGGGCCCTTGCGCACAGCTTTTCGGTGGCGATCATGGCGCCGGACGCGGCGATGGCCGACGCGCTGGCCGGGTTCCGCGTCGCCACGCGCGAACGCGACGGTCACGCCGCCGAGGACTCCGACGGGCATCTCGGCGGGCTCGACGTCTACATGAGTCCGGCGCCGCGCGCCGGCGACGAGGCGGCGCGCGGGGCCGATCTTCTGCTCGACCTCGGCGGCGGAGCCGCCGCCCCGGCGCCAGGCGCCACCCCGGGCGGCCCGCTGGCCCTGATCCCCCGCCCCCGGCCCCCGGCCGGGCGCGCCGGCGGCGGTGGCGCCCGGTTCCGCGCGCCCAACGACCGGGCGCCGCGCCGGG
>NZ_JBWOMN010000037.1:0-20460 GCF_056449545.1 Oceanicella sp.
GGCGCCGGCGCGGGATGGGCGAGGCATCCGGGCCGCGGCCGGTTGCGCCCGCCGCGTCGGCCTCGGCGATGGCCTCGATGGGCGCGGCGCCTGGATTGCCGGTCGGCGCCGCAATGTCGGGCATGGCGGCGGTTGCGATCGCTGGCGCGGGGGCGTCGACCGGGCGTTGGGGCGGCGGCGTCTCCGCCGCCGTCAATGGCGGGGCGCGGGGCGCGGGTTCGGCCCGCGGCCGCGATGGCCGCGGGGCGCTTGCCGGTCGAAGCGTGGGCAGGGGCGCGGCGGCAGGCGCCGCGGCGACGATCGCCGCCGCCCCCGGGGCCGGCGCGGCGGCGAGCGGCGTCGCCCATGGGCTCAGGCAGGCCCATATCGCCGGGATCAGCGCCCATCGCGAACGCCGCGCCCAGGCCGCCCGGCGCCGCCGGCCAATGCGAAGGGCAACGCCCGCCCTGCGAGGCGGGTCGGATCCGGCGCGAGGCGGCGTGTTCGGCATCCGGGAGGCCTTCCATCGGCAATGGCTCAGACGCAGGAGCCCTGGCGGCGCGGCGGCGCAATCGAACGCTGCCCGGGGCGGGCGGGGGTCAACCCTACCCGCAGGGGGCCGTCGGCGGAAGCGGGCGCGGCGCGTCGTCTGCGCGGGGCGTCGCCTGCCCGCCGCGCCGCGGCGTCAGGCGGTGGCCGCCGTCAGCGCCTGATCGAGATCGGCGATCAGGTCGTCGGCGTCTTCGATGCCGATCGACAGGCGCACAACGCCGGGCCCGGCGCCGGCGGCCTCCTGCTGCTCGGGGGTCAGCTGGCGATGGGTGGTGGAGGCGGCGTGGATCACCAGCGAGCGGGTGTCGCCGAGATTGGCCACATGGGAAAAGATCTCCAGCGCCTCAACCAGCTTCACGCAGGCGTCAAAGCCGCCCTTCACCGCGAAGGTGAACAGCGCCCCGGCGCCCTTGGGATACAGCTTGCGCGCGCGCCGGAAATAGGGCGAGGATTTCAGCCCCGCATAGGTGACGCTTTCAACCCGGTCGTCCTGTTCCAGCCATTCGGCGATTTTCCGGGCGTTCAGCACGTGGCGCTCCATGCGCAGGGACAGGGTTTCGGTCCCGAGCAGGGTGTAAAAGGCGTTTTGCGGCGCCATGGTCATGCCCAGATCGCGCAGCCCCACGGCGTGGCAATGCAGGGTGTAGGCGAGCGGGCCGAAGGTTTCGTGGAATTTCAGCCCGTGATAGGCGGGTTCGGGCTGGCTCAGGGACGGGAACCGATCCGAGGCCGACCAGTCGAAATTGCCCGAATCCACCACCGCGCCGCCCATGGCGGCGCCGTTGCCGGTGAGGTATTTGGTGGTGGAATGCACCACCAGATGGGCGCCATGTTCGAAGGGGCGGCACAGGTAGGGCGTCGCCGAGGTGTTGTCCACGATCAGCGGCACGCCCTTGCGCTCGGCCACCGCGGCGATGCGCGGCAGGTCGGTGACGTAGCCGCCGGGATTGGCGATGGATTCGCAGAAAATCGCCTTGGTGCGCTTGGTGACGGCGCGCGACACCTGTCCCGGCTGGTCGAAATCCACGAACCGCGCCTCCCATCCGAAACGCTTGAAGGTGTGGGAAAACTGGGTGATGGTGCCGCCATAGAGCCTTGTCGAGACCACCACGTTGTCCCCCGGGCTCATCAGCGGAAACAGCGCCAGCATCTGCGCCGCGTGGCCCGAGGAGGTGCAGGTGGCGCCGATCCCGCCCTCGAGCGTGGCGATGCGTTCCTGCAGCACGCTGACCGTGGGGTTGGTCAGGCGCGAATAGATGAACCCGACCTCCTGCAGATTGAACAGCGCCGCCGCGTGATCGGCGTCGCGAAACACATAGGCGGTGGTCTGGTGGATCGGCGTCTGGCGGGCGCCGGTGGCCGGATCGGGCTTTGCGCCGGCGTGGATCTGCAAGGTCTCGAAGCCGTAGGTTCGCGGGCTGTCGGTCATGAAGGGTCACCTGTCCAATCTTGTGATTTGCGACAATCTACCGGGGTTTTGGAGAATTCACAGGGGGCAAATTCATCGGTGCGGATCGGTGCGGATCGGTGCGGATCTTTGGGGCCGACGCCCCTCCTGCCCGTCCCCTGCGCCGCGCTCAGCGCAGCTTTGACGAAATCACCCCGGTGTTGAAGCCGCCCCAGCGCAATTCGCCGAACAGGCGCTGGTATTCGATCTTCGGGCAGCGATTCATCACCACTTCGACTCCGCGCGCCTCGGCGCGGGCGGCGGCGGCCGGGTCGGCGACGCCGATCTGCATCCAGATCACCTTCAGACCGCGATCCAGCACCGAGCCCAGCGCCTCGTCGACCACGCCGCCCGCGTCGCTTGAGCGGCGGAACACGTCGACCATGTGGATTTCGCCCAGATCCTCGGGAATGTCGGACAGCGAGGCGTGGATGGTCTCGCCCAGCAGGGTCTTGCCCGCATGCATCGGATTGACCGGGATCATCCGAAACCCCTTGGTCTGCAGATAGCGCGCCACGAAATACGAGGGCCGCACGTGGTTGGGCGACACGCCAACGGCGGCGATGGTTTTCACGCTGTTCAGAATCCGGCGCAACTGGGCGTGGCCATAGGCGGGGAGTTCGGCTTTGGTCGGGGCGGGGGCGCGTCTGTCGTCTGTCATGACCGGCAGTCTAGCGGCGCCCGTCGCCTGTCGAAAGCGGCAATGACGCCCGATGCGCGCGGCCCGGCGCCGATCCGGGCGCGCGGGGGGGGGGGGCGAAAAAAAAGCGCCCGCTCAAGGCGGGCGCTAAGTCGGAACGAGGGACAGTGAGTGGATGAAGCGAAGCGCAGGAAACGCGTCCGCTTCAGCATTCAATATGGTCATTGCTCATCGGGTTTCAAAGCCCCTCACAGAAAAATCACGAATAGTTGCAAGATATCACAATGAATGACGGGGGTTGGCGGCGTTGACTTGCGCCGCCCTGCATCGCCGTCCGTCTATCTGCGCCGGGCCGCGTAAAGCGCCACCGCCGTGGCATTGGATACGTTCAGCGACGCGAACGCGGCGGCCGACGGGATGCGCGCGACGCGGTCGCAGGTCTCGCGGGTTTTCTGGCGCAGGCCCGGACCCTCGGCGCCCAGCACCAGGGCCACCGGGCCGGGGCCGCGGGCGGCGAGCGCGTCCGCCAGGTCCTCGTCGCCTTCGCCGTCGAGCCCGATCAGCGCGTAGCCGAGGCCGCGCAGGGTCTCCATGGCTGCGGCGAGGTTCTTCACGCGCAGATAGGGCTGGCGTTCCAGCGCGCCCGATGCGGTCTTGGCGAGCGCGCCGGTCTCGGGCGCCGAATGGCGCAGCGGCGCGATCACCGCGCGGGCCCCGAACACCTCGGCCGAGCGCAGCACCGCGCCGGCGTTGTGGGGGTCGGTGACCCGGTCGAGCAGCACAACCAGTTCGCCGCCGTCGCCCTTGCGCGAGGGGCGGCAGACCCGCTCCAACTGGCCCCAGTCCAGAAATCCGGCCTCCAGCGCCGCGCCCTGATGCACCGATTGCGGATCCAGCGGCGCGGGAAACCGGCGCGGATCGGCGATTTCCGGGTCCAGACCGCCGGCGGCGATGATGTCGGCGCCCAGCCGGTCGGCGGCGTTGCGGGTCAGGATCAGGCGGCGCTTTTCGCGCGCGGGGTTCTGCAGGGCGTCGCGCACCGCGTGCAGGCCGAACAGCCAGACGGACTCGGGCGCGGCCTTGCGCAGGCGGTCTTTCTCGATGGCCCATTTGGGTTTGCGGGCGGTCATGAGCGGATCTCTCGGGCTGCGCGCCGCAGGCTCGGGCGCAGGTTCTCAAGATCACGTCGCGCGGGCCGGTTCAAGCGCGCGCTTGACGGCGCCGCGCCCCGCCCCGGCCTTTGGCGCGACGCAGGCGGGGGCGGGCGGGGGGCTTGGCGCGCAGGTTGCCCCATGGCGCGGATTCCCGGTTGACCTGACCGCGAGGGCGCTCTAAACCCCGCGCCAGTCACCAAGTCGCTCGTCCCGTTGCAGGACGACGCGCGCGGCTGGAGGGGTGGCAGAGCGGTCAAATGCAACGGACTGTAAATCCGTCGGGGAAACCCTACGCTGGTTCGAATCCAGCCCCCTCCACCACTTTCCGACGTCGCGCCCGGCCAGACCGGCGATATTGACCACCCTCTTGTCAAGAATATCGCACAGGGCGAAGCACGCTTCGGGCAATCGACATTTGCGATGCGCCGCCCGCGGCCAATGGTTCAAGGCATTGCGATCAATGAACCATTGTTCGCGGATTCGGGACCGCCAATGATGCGCGATGTGGAAATGGAATTTTACAATCGAATGCCCAGGCCACTTGGTTTTTCCCGATCCGAGCGCCTTAAATCGGCCTAGATTCGGTCGTCTAAGTTAATGCGTCGAGAAAAATCAGCGCGATGGCGCGGTTTTCCAGCTCGATGGCGCGACTGCCATTTCGGCGATGGGTTGCAGGCGCATTCAGGAGATCATCATGAAAAGACTGACTACCTTAATTGCGGCGGCGCTTGCCGTTTCTGGGTCGATCGCGCTGGCGCCCGTGGCGCGGGCCGAGTCCGACAAACCCAACATCCTTGTGATCTGGGGCGACGATATCGGGCAGTCCAACATCTCGGCCTACACTTTCGGGTTGATGGGCTATCGGACCCCGAACATCGACCGGATCGCCGCAGAGGGCATGATGTTCACCGATTATTACGGCGAACAATCCTGCACGGCCGGGCGGTCGAGCTTCATCATGGGGCAGAGCGTGTTCCGCACCGGCCTGTCGAAAGTCGGCATGCCTGGGGCCAAGGAGGGCATGAGCATCCTCGACCCGACCATCGCCGGGCTGCTGAAGGCGGAGGGCTACGCCACCGGACAGTTCGGCAAGAACCACCTCGGCGACCGGGACGAGATGCTGCCCACCAACAACGGCTTCGACGAATTCTTCGGCAATCTCTACCATCTCAACGCCGAGGAGGAGCCGGAGAACGAGGACTACCCGAAGGATCCCGAATTTCGCAAGCGCTTCGGGCCGCGCGGGGTGATCAAGTCCTTCGCCAACGCCGACGGCACGCAGACCATCGAGGACACCGGCCCGCTGACCAAGAAGCGCATGGAGACCGTGGACGACGAAACCGTCGCCGCCGCGATCGACTTCATGGAGCGCAAGGTGGCCGAAGGCGAGCCGTTCTTCGTGTGGTGGAGCGGCACGCGGATGCATTTCCGCACCCATGTGAAGCCCGAGCTGCGCGGCATTTCGGGGCAGGACGAATACGCCGACGGCATGGTCGAACATGACATGCATGTGGGCAAGCTGCTCGACAAGGTCGATGAACTGGGCGTCGCCGACAACACCATCGTGTTCTATTCCACCGACAACGGCCCGCACATGAATTCCTGGCCGGATGCCGGGATGACCCCGTTCCGGGGCGAGAAGAACACCAATTGGGAAGGCGGCTGGCGGGTGCCGGCGATGGTGCGCTGGCCCGGCAGGATCAAGGCGGGGAGCGTCTCCAACGAGATCATGCATCATATGGACTGGCTGCCCACCTTCCTGTCCGCCGCCGGGGCGCCCGACGTCAAGGAAAAGCTGCTGACCGGCATGACCGCCAACGGGCGCGACTACAAGGTGCATCTCGACGGCTATGATTTCCTGCCCTACCTGACCGGCGAGGTCGAGGAAGGCCCGCGCAAGGAGATCTTCTACTTCACCGATGACGGCGATCTGTCGGCGCTGCGCTACGGCGACTGGAAGGCGGTGTTCCTGGAGCAGCAGGTGGAAGGCACCTTGCGGGTCTGGGCCGAGCCTTTCGTGCAGCTGCGCGTGCCGCTGCTGTTCAACCTGCGCCGCGACCCCTATGAACGGTCGCAGAAAACCTCCAACACCTATTACGACTGGCTGATCGACCGGGTGTATCTGCTGCTGCCGGCGGCGGAATACGTGAACACGTTCCTTGGCACCTTCAAGGACTTCCCGCCGCGCCAGAAAGCCGGCAGCTTCACCGTCGGCGACGCGGCGGAGATGATCGCCAAGGGCGTCGGCAGCTCCAACTGACCCCGGCGTCCCGGGGGTCGGGCACATCGTCGCGACGCCATGAAAAGACGCCCCCCGGCGCGATCCGGGGGGCTTGGTCCGTTCAAGGCAAAGCGGTTTTCCACCTACGCATTCGACGCAGGTTAGTTCAGCACCCTCGGAGGGATAGGGAAATGCAGACAGGGTTTAGTTCGGCCATCGCCGTTTTGATCGCGGCGATCACGTTCGCATCTTCGGCGCTCGCCGACCCGCTGCCGTCCTGGCGCGCCGGACCGGTCAAGGCCGCCATCACCGATTTCGTCAACCGGGTCACCGATGCGAAAAGCCCGGACTACGTGACGCCCTCGCGGCGCGTCGCCACCTTCGACAATGACGGCAATCTCTGGGCCGAGCAGCCGATGTATTTCCAGCTGATCTATGCGCTTGACCGCCTGCGCGCCAGGGCCGAGGCCGATCCGTCGATCCTGACCAGCGATGCGCTGAAGGCCGGCGCCGCGGGCGACATGAAGGCGCTGTTCGCCACCGGTGAAAAGGGGCTGCTGGAAGTGATCGCGGTCAGCCATTCGGGCATGAGCGTCGAGGCGTTTTCCGCCGATGTCGCCGACTGGCTCGACACCGCGCGCCATCCCAAGACCGGCCTTCCCTATTCGGCGATGGTCTACCAGCCGATGCTGGAGCTGCTGTCCTATCTGCGCGACAACGGGTTCCAGACCTGGATCGTGTCGGGCGGCGGGGTGCATTTCATGCGGGTCTTCGCCGAAAAGACCTATGGCGTGAAACCCTGGCAGGTGATCGGGTCGCTGGGCGAAAGCGAATTTGACGACGCGACCATGGACATCATGAAAACCCCGGGCATCGCCTTTGTCGATGACAAGGGCGGCAAGCCGGTGGCCATCGACCGCAACATCGGGCTGCGGCCGATCCTCGCTTCGGGCAATTCCGACGGGGACATGGCCATGCTGCAATACGCGACCGCCGGGGACGGGCCGCGCATGGGCCTGATCCTGCATCACACTGACGCGGCGCGCGAAACCGCCTATGATCGCGACAGCGCCGTCGGGCGACTCGACAAGGCGCTGGACGCGGCGCCGGGCGCCGGCTGGATCGTGATCGACATGGCGCGCGACTGGCGGGTGGTGTTCCCCAGCCAACTGAACTGAATTTCTGGCGGGTCGCGCCGTTGTTTCGACCCTGCGCCGGCCCGCTGGCCGGCGCAGGGCCCTGCCTGACCGATCGATGGAGACCGTCGCCATGCCGCTGTCCGCATGCCTTGCCCTTTTCGCGGCGGCGGCGCTCGCCTTCTGGCCTGGCGGCGGCGCGCGGGCGCAGGGCGCCGACGCGACGCCCGCCTATGTGGGATCGCAGGCCTGCGCCGATTGCCACCGCTCCGAGACCGAAGCCTGGGCGGATTCCCACCATGCATGGGCCTGGAAGCTGCCCGACGGGGACAACGTGCTGGGGGATTTCTCGGGCCGCGAGATCACCGTCGACGGCGTCACCTCGCGATTCTTCCGCAGGGACGGCGCGCCGTTCATTGAAACGGAGGGCGCGGACGGAGAGATCAAGGCCTTCGAGGTGCTGGGGACCGTCGGGGTCGAACCGCTGCAGCAATACCTGCTCGCCACCGGACCGGGGCGCCTGCAGGTCCCGGATCTGAGCTGGGACACCAGGGAAAAACGCTGGTTCACGCTGTATCCGGCGCTGAAACTGCCGCCCGGGGACGGGTTGCACTGGACCGGCGCCTACAAGAACTGGAACGGCCGCTGCGCCGAATGCCACGCCACGGGGTTTCGCAAGAACTACCGCCCGAAGACCCGCAGCTATGCGAGCGAGATGACCGAGATCGGCGTCGGCTGCGAATCCTGCCACGGCCCCGGCGCGGCGCATCTGTCCTGGGCGAGCGGGGCGCGCGACGACCGCCCCGCCTGGCTGACCGAGCGCGGCTTCACCATCGGCTATGACCCCCGGGCCCCCGGGGTCGAGATCGAGCAATGCGCCGGCTGCCACGCCCGCCGCAGCCCGCTGGGCGACGGCAACCCCATCGCCGGAACCGCGTTCGACGACGCCTACCGGCTGGCCAAGCTGCGCGCCGGGCTCTACGAACCCGATGGCGGGATCCTTGACGAGGTCTATGTCTACGGATCGTTCCTGCAGTCGAAGATGAACGCCAGGGGCGTGCGGTGCTCGGATTGCCACGACCCCCACGCGGCGAAACTGAAGGCCCGGGGCAACGCGGTCTGCACCCAGTGCCACAACCCGCAGGGCAACCCGCGCTTCCCCACGCTTCCGCTGGCGAATTACGACGACCCGGCGCATCATTTTCACCAACCGGGCGGCGAAGGCGCGCAGTGCAAATCCTGCCACATGGCCGAACGCGTCTACATGCAGGTGGACCCGCGCCGGGATCATTCGTTTCGCGTGCCGCGCCCGGACGTTTCGCGCGCCACGGGCGCGCCCAACGCCTGCAACGATTGTCACAAGGACCGGGACGCGGGCTGGGCGGCGGCCGAAATCGCGGCCCGCTTTCCTGACAGTCCGCGGCGCGGACCGCATTTCGCCACCGCCTTCGCCGCCGCGCGGCAGGGCGACCCGGGCGCGGCGGAGGCGCTGATCGGCATCGCCGAGCATGACGGGCTGCCGGGCATCGTGCGCGCCACGGCGCTCGACCTGCTGGGCGGCGCCGCCACGCCGGACATCGCCGCCCGCATGGCGTCGCTGTTCGGCGACCCCGACCCGCTGGTGCGCGCCGCCGCCGTCGCGCTGCAACAGGCGACGCCGCCGATCCAGCGGGCGCAAGCGCTGGCCGGCATGCTGGAGGACGAATCGCGGCTGGTGCGCATCGAGGCGGCGCGGCTGCTGCTCGACGCGCCCATCGCGCGCATGCCCGCGCGCATGCAGGCGGCGATGCGCCGCGCCATGGGCGAATTCCGGGCCTCGCTGTCCCTGAACGCCGATTTCCCCGAGACCCAGATCGCGCTGGGCGGCGTGGCGCTGACCATGCGCAACCTGCCCGCCGCCGAAAGCGCCTTCGCCGAATCCCTGCGGCTCGACCCCCAGCGCGGCGAAATCTGGGCCGTGCTGGCGCGCATCCGCGCCGCGCGGGGCGACCGGGCCGGGGTGGCGGCGGCGATCCGCGACGGGCTTGCCGCCAATCCCGGCGACCCGGGGCTCGCGGCGCTGCGCGCGCAGATGGCGCAATGACGCGCGCGGTTCACAGACCCGCCCGCCGCTGCCAGACTGGTCGTTCCCGCCAATGGAGCATGACCGACCATGAAAGCAGTTCACCTTCTGAAGACCGGCCAGCCTGATCTGGTCTGTGAAACGCTTGAGATCGACGACCCGGGCCCGCCCGGACCCGGGGAGATCGTGCTCGCCGTCGAGGCTTCGGCGATCAACCCCGCCGATCTGCTGATGATCGAGGGCCGCTATCCCGGGCCCAGCGATTTCCCCGCCCGGATCGGCATCGAGGGGGTCGGGCGGGTGGTTGCGGTGGGCGCGGGCGTTGACGGCTTCGCGCTCGGCGACCGGGCGATCAGCCTCGGGCGCGCCAACTGGGCCGAGAAGCTGCGCGACGACGCCGGGCGCTTCATCCGCATCCCCGAAAACCTCGATATCCGACAGGCGGCGATGCTGAAGGCCAACCCGCCCAGCGCCGAACTGATGCTCAACGACTACATGGACCTGGCCCCCGGCGACTGGGTGGTGCAGAACGCCGCCAATTCCGCCGTGGGGCGGCATGTGATCCGGCTTGCCGCCGCGCGCGGCGTCAGGACCGTGAACATCGTGCGCCGCGCGGCGCTGGTGGATGAGCTGAAGGCGCTCGGGGCCGATGTGGCGGTGGCGGCGGGGCCCGACCTGCCGGCCCGCATCCGCGCCGAGATCGGCCCCGACGCCACCATGAAGCTGGCGCTCGACGCCATTGGCGGGCGGGCCTGCCTCGACCTCGCGGACGCGCTGTCCGATGGCGGCGTCATCGTCAATTACGGGTTTCTCAGCGGCGAGCCCTGCATGGTCCGCCCGATCCACGCCATCGTGCACGGGATTTCGCTGCGCGGCTTCTGGCTGGTGGGATTCATGCAGAGCCATTCGCACGCCGAGATCACCGCCATGTATGCGCGCATGGCGCAATATTTCATCGACGGCGTGCTGCATGCGCCGGTGGAGGCCGAATACACGCTTGATCAGATCGCGCAGGCGCTGGCCCATGCCGGGCGGGAGGGGCGCAGCGGCAAGATCCTGCTGACCCCGCAGGGGCCGCTCGACGGGTAGCGCCCTCAGGCCGGTTCGCGCGCCGAGACCATGGCGCGCCCGACCGCCGGCGCCCCGATGTTCAGGCGCGCGAAGTGTTGCGGGCTGCGCGCCTTCGGCGCCGTTTCCAGCGCCGGTTCCGAACACGGGCCGCCGAGGCTGACCAGCGCGCCGCGCGCCGCCGGTTCGCAGCTTTGCGACTGCGCCGCCGAAGCCCCGCCCCCGACCAGCGCCGCGGCGAGGATCTTCGCCGCAAGGATCGGCCCCTGCCCGCCGCCGCCGCTGAAGCGGATCTCCATATGGCTCATGATCCCGTCCCCTTGGCGCGTGTGCAGACCGGCGGTCACGGCGCTGCGATAGGCGCAGAGATCGTTCTTGCGGCCGTAGATCCCGGTGCAGCCCGGGATCACCTCGACGAAGGAGAGCCCGTCATGGGCGATCGCCCGGCGGATCAGGTTTTTCGGGCCCGTCACCGGCCGCGTCACCTCGCCGCCCGCCAAGCCGGCGCCGCGGCGGCCCATCCCCCCCGGTCATCGCGGCGATGTGGTTGTCGAGCAGGAACACGGTGATGTCGGCGTCGTTGCAGACCGCGTCGATCGGCGGCGCGATGCCGGAATGCAGGGAGGCGGAATCGCCGATGGCGGCGATGTCAAACGTCTTGCGGCGGGGGTTGGCCTCCAGCAATCCGGCGCGGCAAAACCCTCGCGCACCGGTTCGGGGGACAGTTCGCCGGTGCGCGGGAACAGGCGCTTGCCCTCGATCGCCAGCCCCGGCGCCTCCTGCCCGTCGGCGGGTTCGAGGATCGGCGCGTTGGCGAAGCCGGCGAAGATCCGGGTGTCCGGCTCGTTCTGCAAGGAATGGATGCCCGGGGCGGCCAATCCGCCGACGGCGCCGGCTGCGCGGGACATCGGGCGTTCGGCCCATGGACGCGCGCGGCGATTCGCCGCCGCCCCGGGCTCAGCCGGCGCCGTCGGCCTCCAGCGGGCCCATGCCGTGCGCGCGGCGCCCGCGATGATCCAGCATCCGCTGCTTGGCGCGCGCCATCAGCCGCTTGCGCCGGCGGCCCTGATAGGCGGCGACCAGCGGGCGCACCAGGTAGTAGCTGATGACGGCTGTCGCCAGTCCCGGCAGCAGGCCGCCGACCAGATAGGGCACGAAAATCTCGTCGAAATGCTGCCAGATCCAGCTGAAATGCATTGCCTGGCCGTCGATCTTCACATGGATGCCGGTGATCGCCGAACCGAGATAGAACGACGTGGCGGCGATGAACGGGAAGGTCAGCGGATTGCCCACGAAGGTGCCGAGCGCCGAGGCCAGCAGGTTGCCCCGGAACACCCATGCAAGCGCCGCCGCCAGCACGAAATGAAACCCGAAGAACGGCGTGAACGAGGCCATCGCCCCGCAGGCGAAGCCCAGCGCGATGCGGTGGGGCGAATCAGGCAGGCGCTGCATGCGCTTGCCCACATAGATGTAGCCGCGTCGCCAGCCTTTCTTCGGGGCCAGGATCTCGCGCATTCGAGACCAGAAAGGCGCCTTGTTGCGACGTTTGAAGACCATGAAACGGGTGTGCTCCTTCAGGCGGTCCGAAGATCGCGGCGATCCGATGCGCCATGCTCGGCCGCGGGCATGATGCGTCTTGCCTCGGTGACGATCAACTCCGCGTTCAGCATTGTGACTATCTGGCTCACATGCTTCACGTCGCGCACCTCCAGATCAACACGCGCCCGGTAAAAATCCGGTTTCCTCTCGATGAATTCAAGTTGGACGATGTCGGCGTTGAGCTCCGCGATCACCGAACAGACCCGCGCCAGCGCGCCGCGTTCATGGGCGAAGGTCAGCGACAGCGAGGTCTGGTGCGGCGTCGTGGCCTCCGTATCCCAGCGCAGGTCGATCCAGCGTTCGGGTTCGTTTTCATGGGCGGCGAGGGTGGGGCAGTCGATGGCGTGCGCGGTCACGCCCTCGCCTTTCTGGGCGATGCCGATGATGCGATCGCCGGGGATCGGCTGGCAGCAGGCGCCGAATCGCACCCGGTCGGCGCGGCTGACGCCGGTGACCTGCGGGGCCAGCGGGTCGCGCGCGGACGCCGGATTGGGCTCGGCGGCGGCGACGTCGGGAAACAGCGCCGCGGTGATCTGCGCGCCGGTGATCTCGGCGGCGCCGAGGGCCGCGAGCACGTCCTGCGCATCGACATGGCCCAGCAGCCGCGCCGCGGTTGCCAGCGCCTTGTCCGTGAGGTCGCGCTCCACCCGCTGAAACGCCTGGCGGGCCACCTCGCGGCCCATGCGGATGTCGGCCTCGCGCTGATCGGCGCGCAGGGCGCGGCGGATCGCCTGCTTGGCGCGGCCGGTGACCACCATTTCCTCCCACACCGGCTGCGGGCGCTGGGCCTCGGCGCGGATGATCTCCACCGACTGGCCGTTGCGCAGCCGGGTCCAGAGCGGCGCCCGGCGGCCGTCGATCTTGGCCCCGACGCAGCTGTCGCCGATGCGGGTGTGGATGGCGTAGGCGAAATCGATCGGCGTGGCGCCGCGGGGCAGCTTGATCACCTTGCCCTTGGGAGTGAAGCAGAACACCTGATCCTGGAACATCTCCAGCTTCACGTGTTCGAGGAATTCATTGGGGTTTTCCGCCGCCTCGAAGTTTTCCGCCAGGGTGCGGATCCATTGGAACGGGTCGGCGGCGAAGGGGTTGTCGGCGCGCTCGCCGCCCTTGTAGGACCAATGCGCGGCGATGCCGGTCTCGGCCACTTCGTGCATGGGGCGGGTGCGGATCTGGACCTCCACCCGCTTGGCGTCGCGCCCGGACACGGTGGTGTGGATCGACCGGTAGCCGTTGGATTTGGGCTGGCTGATGTAATCCTTGAACCGCCCCGGCACCGCGCGCCAGCGCCGGTGCACCGCGCCCAGCGCCCGGTAGCAGTCGCTTTCGCTGTCGGTGACGATGCGGAAGCCGTAGATGTCGGACAGCCGCGAGAAATCCTCGCCCTTCTCCTCCATCTTGCGCCAGATCGAATAGGGGCGTTTTTCGCGGCCGCTGACCTGCGCCTCGACCCCCTCGGCGGCGAGGGCGGCGCGGATGTCGTCGGTGATGCGCGGGATCAGGTCGCCGGTGGCCTTTCGCAGCTTCAGGAAGCGGCGCATGATCGAGGTGCGGGCCTCCGGGTTCAGCACCTGAAAGCTCAGATCCTCCAGTTCCTCGCGCATGGACTGCACGCCCATGCGCCCGGCCAGCGGCGCGTAGATGTCCATGGTCTCGCGCGCCTTGCGTTCCTGCTTCTCGGCGGGGACATGGGCGATGGTGCGCATGTTGTGGGTGCGGTCGGCAAGCTTGACCAGCAGCACCCGCACGTCTTTGGACATGGCCAGCAGCAGCTTGCGCAGGTTTTCCGCCTGTTCGGTTTCGGCCGAGGACAGCTGCAGCTTGGTGATCTTGGTGACCCCGTCCACCAGCAGCGCGATCTCCTTGCCGAACAGGTCGCGGATCTCCTCGAAGGTGGCGGGGGTGTCCTCGATGGTGTCGTGCAGCAGCGCGGTGACGATCGAGGCGTCGTCGAGCTTCAGATCCGCCAGCAGCGCCGCCACCGCGATCGGGTGGCCGAAATAGGGCTCGCCATTGGCGCGCTTCTGATGGGCGTGGGCCTTGGCGCCGAACACGTAGGCGGCGTTCAGCAGGTCCTCGTCGGTGTTCGGATTGTAGGCCTTGACCCGTTCGACCAGTTCCAGCTGCCGGATCACCGCGGCCTCCGCTTGTCGCCGGCGGGGGCAGGCATGGTCGCGGCCCTGAAGCCGGGCAGGGCGGTCTGGCCCGCGCGACGCGGGCCCCGATGCAGGCGGCGGTTCAGCCCTTGTCCTGCTCTGCCAGCAGCGCGCGCAGCAGCTGTTCCTCGGACACGTCGTCCTCGGGCTTGTCCGGCGTGGCGACGCCCATGAGCATCGCCATGTGGTCTTCCTCGGGTTCGTCCACCTCGATCTGGCGCTGCTGGGATTGGATCACCGCCTCCTGCAGGTCAGCGACCGAGAGCGTTTCCTCGGCGATCTCGCGCAGGGCGACGACCGCGTTCTTGTCGTTGTCGCGATCCACGGTGATCTCGGCGCCGGTCGCCAGTTCGCGCGCCCGATGGGCGGCGAGGATGACCAGATCGAAGCGGTTCGGAACCTTGTCAACGCAGTCTTCGACGGTGACGCGTGCCATGCGGACGCTCCAGTGCTGAATGAACGAGAAGGCGAGACATGTATAGGCGCAATGCGGCGATTGCAAGGGCGCGCGCGGGGTTTTCGCGGCTTTGCGCCGCGCCGCGTCTCGCGGGTCACCCGCGCGGCAGCGCGCGCATCCCGGCCAGCGCCTCAGGGGGCAGGGCGGCGAGCATCTCGGCGACGCGCGCGCCGGTCAGCGGATGGCGCCAATCCGGCGCGATTTCGGCCAGCGGCGCCAGCACGAAGCCGCGTTCATGCATGCGCGGATGGGGCAGGATCAGCCGGTCCGGGGCCGGAGCGTCGCCGGCGGCCGCGCCCAGCGCCATCCAGCGCGCCAGCGTGGCCCGGTCCGGGGCGATGGCGTCGTTCCAGGCGATCAGGTCCAGATCGCAGACCCGCGACGCCCAGCGCGACGGGCGGGTGCGGCCGAGTTCGCTTTCCGCCGCATGCAGCGCCGCAAGCGTTTCGCCTGCGTCGAGAAGTGATTCGCACAACAGGGCGCCGTTGATGTAGTCTGGGCCGGCGCCGGGCGGATCTGCCGGCGTTTGCCACCATCTGCTGCGGGCCTTTGGCGTCAAACCCCTGCGTGACAGAAATGTGATAGATATTTCAAGCGTTTCCGCCGGATCACCGCGAAAAGAGGACAGATTGGCGCCAAGGGCGATCAGGCAGAAATTCATGGTTTCCTTCGCGGGACCGTTGCAACATCCGACCCTGTCACTATGTTGCGGCACGCTGACGCAAAACAAGGGCGAGAAAAGCCCGAAAAGCAAGGGCGTCGGCCATTTTTTATAGGAGAATACATGTTCTACCGAGACGAAAGGTTGGCTCTTTATATCGACGGGTCCAACCTCTACGCCGCTGCCAAAGCCCTGGGCTTTGACATCGACTACAAGCTGCTGCGCAGCGAATTCATGCGGCGGGGCAAGCTCGTCCGCGCGTTCTACTATACCGCTCTGGTTGAGGATCAGGAGTATTCCCCGATCCGCCCGTTGGTCGATTGGCTCGATTACAACGGCTTCAACATGGTCACCAAGCCGGCCAAGGAATTCGTCGATTCCATGGGCCGGCGCAAGGTGAAGGGCAACATGGACATCGAACTGGCGGTGGACGCCATGGAGATGGCCGAAAAAATCGATCACATGGTGCTGTTTTCCGGCGACGGCGACTTCAGGCCGCTGGTCGCGGGCATCCAACGCAAGGGCGTGCGGGTTTCGGTGGTCTCCACCATCCGTTCGAACCCGCCGATGATCGCGGACGAACTGCGCCGTCAGGCCGACAACTTCATCGAGCTTGACGAGTTGAAGGACGTGATCGGCCGTCCGCCGCGTCCGCCCCGGCCCGAGGACCCCGGCCCGGAGGACTGACGCGACGCAAACGAGGCGCCGGTTTCGCGCCCCGCGTCGGGCTTTCCCCGCATCATGCGGCGTAGAAGGGAAAGCATCGGCCGGGACTGCGAACGGAAGGATCGGCGCTTCGGGATCGCGACGCTGGGCATGGCGCGCGGCCGCGGGGTCCGCGGGCGCGCGCCGGCCTGCGCGAACGGCCGGGGGGTCAGGCCTCCATGGCCTCCAGTTCGTCGATCATCGAGGAAATCAGGCTCAGCCCGCGATCCCAGAATTTCGGGTCCGAGGCGTCGAGCCCGAACGGCGCCAGCAATTCCCTGTGGTGCAGCGAGCCCCCCGCCGACAGCATTTTGAAATACTTGTCCTGAAAGCCCGGATCGCCTTCCTCGAACACCGCATAGAGCGCGTTCACCAGCCCGTCGCCGAAAGCATAGGCATAGACGTAGAAGGGCGAATGGATGAAATGCGGGATGTATGACCAGTAATTCTCGTAGCCATCGGCGAATTCGAACGCCGGGCCGAGGCTCTCGGTCTGGATCTCCATCCAGATTCTGCCGATGTCCTCGCCGGTCAGTTCGCCATCGGCCCGCGCTTCATGCACGCGGCATTCGAAATCGTAGAAGGCGATCTGGCGCACCACGGTGTTGATCATGTCCTCGACCTTGCCCGCCAGCAGCATCTTGCGCTTCGTGGGGTCGGTCTCGGCGTCGAGAAGTTTTCGAAACGTCAGCATTTCGCCGAAGACCGAGGCGGTCTCGGCCAGGGTCAGCGGCGTCGAGGACAGCAATTCGCCCTGCCTCGCGGCCAGCACCTGATGCACCCCGTGGCCCAGTTCATGGGCGAGCGTCATCACGTCGCGGGTCTTGCCCAGATAGTTCAGCATCACATAGGGATGCACGTCGGTGACCGTGGGATGGGCGAAGGCGCCGGGGGCCTTGCCCGGCTTCACCGGCGCGTCGATCCAGCCCTTTTCGAAGAACGGCGCGGCGATCTCGGCCATTTTCGGCGAGAACCCGGCATAGGCGTCGAGCACGGTGGCTTTCGCCTCCGCCCAGCCGATCTTGCGGTCCTCTTCCTGGGGCAGGGGCGCATTGCGGTCCCAATGCTGCAATTTGTCGAGCCCCAGCCAGCCCGCCTTCATCTTGTAATAGCGATGCGACAGCTTGGGATAGGCCGCAACCACCGCGTCGCGCAGCGCCTGCACCACCTCGGGTTCGACCTGATTGGCCAGATGCCGGCCGAATTGCGGGGTCGGCAGCTTGCGCCAGCGGTTTTCGATCTCGTGCTCCTTCACCAGCGTGTTGGTGATGCGCACGAACAGCGGCTGGTTTTCCGTCAGCACCCCGGTGATGGCGGTCGCGGCGGCCTCGCGCTTGCCGCGATCATGGTCCGACAGCAGGGTCAGCGCCGCCTCCATGGGCAGGGTCTCGCCCTGCACCTCGAAGGTCAGCCGCGCCGTGGTTTCGTCGAACAGCCGGTTCCAGGCGGCGGCGCCGACCACGGATTGATCGTGCAGGAACCGCTCCAGTTCGTCGGACAGCTGATAGGGGCGCAGGGCGCGCAGGCGTTCGACCCAGGGGCGGTAGCGGGCGAGGACCGGGTTTTCCAGCATCTTCGCCATCGCCGCGTCGTCGATGCGGTTCAGTTCCAGCGAGAAGAACACCATCGGCGTGGTGATCTCGGTCAGTTCGCCCTGGGTGTCGCCCATGAACTTGGCGCGCTGGGGATCGGCGGTGTTCTGGTAATACAGCAGCCCGGCATAGGAGGATATCCGCCCCAGAAGCCGCTGGATGTCCTCGTAGCGGGTCACCGCCCCGGCCATGCCCGCGCCGTCGAGCCCGGCGAGCTTGCCCTCGAAATCCGCGGCGAAGGCGATCGCCAGCTTGCGGGCGAGGGCGAGATCGGCGGTCAGCGCCTCGCTGTCCATGCCGGGATAGAGGTCATCGAGGTTCCATTCGGGGAGCGCCCCCAGGGCGTCGCCGCCGTTTTCGGCCGCGGCGGCGCGCGGGGGGCGGGATTCGGGCAGGCAGGACAACGGATACACCGGGCGCATGGACGGCTCCTTGAACAAGAGAATGGGGTCGGGAACCGGAGATAGCGCGAAGCGGCGCGCGGGGGAAGCGGCTTGCGCGCAGGGATCGGCGCAGGGGGCCGGCGGCGCGGACGGCGCGCCCGACCGGCGCGCAGGGGCCGGCGCGGTCCCGTCCCGTCCGGTCAGCTGGACGGGCGGCTAGATGTCGACCGTTTCCGGCGTCTCGACGGCCGGGGGCGGCGGGGCCGGGCGGCGGCGCGGGATCAGGATGTCGCCATTGGGCAGGCTGCGCGGCGCCTCGTAGGAATTGAGCTGGTCGAAAGCGTCGCCGATCTCGCTGCGGAATTCCTCCACATAGGGTTCGATGTCGCGTTGCAGCAGGCGCAGCGCGTCGCGCGCCGCGTCCTCCAGCTCGCCTATTTCGGGCAGGTCGTCAAACAGGCCGCCGGCGCGCAGCGGCGCGGGGGGCAGCGTGATCGCGAGCGCGACGGCAAGGGCCGGGGCGATGAGGAGACTCTGTTTCATGCCCAACAAATGGCGCCCCGACGCAGGATTTCCAATGCATGGGGCGAAAGATTGCGGGCGCGGGCAGAACAAGACCGCCCCGCGCGATGCGCGGGGCGGTCCGAGGCTTTGGCGTTCCGGCCCGGAAGGGCCGCGTCGCGATCCTTACTGAGAGATCGCGATGGTGGCGCGCCGGTTGCGCGGCTCGCGAACATTGTCGGCGGTCTGGACGGCGAGCTCCAGCTCGGAGCGGCCGGCCTTGGTGATGGTGCCGTAGTCGACGCCCTGGGAACTGGCGCGCGCCACGATGGCGTTCTCGACAGCGGTGGCGCGACGCTCGGACAGCGCCTGGTTGGAGGCGACCGAGCCGACGGTGTCGGTGTGGCCCACGATCGACACCAGCGGCGAAGAATAGTTCTTCAGCGCGTCGACCACGTCATTCACCACGCCCTGAGCGGCGGAGGTGATGTTGGACCGGCCGAAGCCGAAGTAGACGGTCATGTCGCCCGCGAGGCCGGCGCAGGCGGCCAGCGCCTGGTCGAACATCGCCTTGGCGTCCTCGGCCGAAATGCACGCGAGCGCGCCTTCCGACAGGGATTCAAGATACTGGTCCCAGTAGGCCTGCGCGCGGGCGCATTCGGCGGGACGCGCGGCGGCGTTGTTCGACACCACCTGCATCATGTTTTCGTAGCCGTCGGCGCTGACGCCCAGATCGCCCCCGGCCCAGGCGGACACGCCGCCGGCCGCGGCGGCCTTGGATTTCTCGATATAGGCCGTTGAATCCAGCCAGTTCACGTCCTTGGTCGCGGACCGGTTGGCGAGGCCCTGATACTCACGCGCCAGCGAGGAGTTGAAATCTCCGCCGTCGATCGTGGATCCGAGATAGCTTTCCGCCGAAAAAGTGCCGCCAAGATTGGCGCCCGGCAAGCTCGTGCAGCCGGCCACTACCAGAGCTGCCGCAGTCATGTACATGCGGGAAATCATCTTCATCCCTCTCTCCGTCTCGTTAGTCCGAGTGCTGACTGCCCCGGTGATTGATTCTGTACAGGTTAGTCGTCCTGACTCTAACCCCGCCACTCGCATCGCATGAAAGGCGCGGGACTTCAATATTTAGTGGCGTCCCATGTCGCATCGCACACGTCACTTTGTCTAGGGCGTCACGATTTAACAACACCTTAACCCGAAAACAGGAAATTACCCAGCATCGGGGCGCTTTTCGCGCCCGTTGGGCGGAGAGAGAAATGACCGGGGAAAGCGGCGATCGGCGCGGCCTGGCGGCTGGCGCGGTCCCTGTCGGGCCGCGCGACACGCGCGCGCGCCGCCGCCGCGACGGCAGCGACGGCGCGCAGGGCTTTGACGCGCTGGTGGCGCGCAGCCCTTCGATCCGCGCCGCCGTCGATCAGGCGCGGCTGGCGGCGCGCGCCGCGATCCCGGTGCTGATCGAAGGCGAATCCGGCGTCGGCAAGGAGGTCTTCGCCCGCGCCATCCACGCCGAAAGCGACCGCGCCAGCGCGCCTTTCGTCGCGGTGAACTGCGGCGCCCTGCCGCCGCAACTGGTGGAATCCATCCTGTTCGGCCATGAGCGCGGCGCCTTCACCGGCGCCGATTCGGCGCATCGCGGCAAATTCACCGAGGCCGATGGCGGGGTGCTGTTCCTCGACGAGATCGGCGAACTGCCGCTGGACGCGCAGGTGAAGCTGCTGCGCGCGGTGCAGGAGGGCGAGGTCGAGCCCGTGGGCGCCCGGCGCCCCGAAAAGGTCGATGTGCGGCTGATTTCGGCGACCAACCGCAGATTGACCGACGAGGTCGCCGCGGGTCGCTTTCGCGAGGACCTGTATTATCGGATCAGCGTGTTTCCCATGACCCTGCCGCCGCTGCGCGAGCGGCGCGAGGACATCGCGCCCATGGCCGAGCGGTTCCTGAAGGCGTTCGCCCGCGAGGCGGCGCGCCCGGAGATCCGGCTCTCGCCCGAGGCGCTGGCCGCGCTGAGCGCCCATGACTGGCCGGGCAATGTGCGCGAACTGGAAAACGCGATCCATCGCGCCGTGGTGCTGTGCAACGGAAAGGCTTTGCGGGCGCGCGACATCTCGGGCCTGGGCGCGGCGCGGCGGCTTGCCGCGCCGCCG
>NZ_JBWOMN010000038.1:0-2513 GCF_056449545.1 Oceanicella sp.
CGCGCCGGCGCCCCCGCAGCCGCCCGCCGCTATCCCGCCGCCCTTCTTGGGCTCGTCGCCCACAAGGTCACCCCCCCCCATGGCGGCGCTGGCCGCGCCGCGGGCGCCGTCGCCGGCGGCGCGCCGCCGCTTGCGCCCGCCGCGCCGACCGCGCCGCCGTCCGGCGGTCTCGTCGCGCGGGGCGTCGGCATCGGCGGCGGCGGTTTCAGCCGGGCCGGCCTCATCGGCCTCGCCGGTGCGATCGCGCTTGCGCCGTCGGGTGCGGCGGGGTTTTTCGTCCTCGTCGCGGGCCGGCGAGGGGGCGGGGGCGACCTCCGCGGTCTCCGCCGCCTCCGATGCCGCGACCGCCGCCTCGAAGGCCGCGTCCTCGGCATCCTCGTCGGTGGCCGAGAACACCGATTCCGCCGTCACCGCCGGGGCCGCGGACACGCGCCGCGTGCGCACCGGCACCTTGACGCGCTCGACGCTGTGCTCGGGCACGATCAGCGAGGGGTCGGCCTCCACCCGCACCGAGATGTCGTAGCGCCCCTCGATGCCGATCAGGTGTTCGCGCTTCTGGTTGATGATGAAATTCGCCACCGACAGCGGCGCCTTCACCAGCAATTCGGGCGCGCGGCGACGCACGCCTTCCTCCTCGATCTCGCGCAGGATCGACAGCGCCATGCTCTCGTCCGAACGGGTGAAGCCGGTGCCGTGGCAATGGGGGCAGGGGGCGGTCGAGGCCTCCAGCATCCCGGGCCGCAGGCGCTGGCGCGACATCTCCATCAGCCCGAAGCCTGAAATCCGCCCGATCTGGATCCGCGCCCGGTCGGTCTTCAAGCGATCCTTGACGCGGTTTTCCACCGCGCGGTTGTTGCGCGCGTCCTCCATGTCGATGAAGTCGATGACGATCAGCCCCGCGAGGTCGCGCAGCCGCAGCTGGCGGGCGATCTCGTCCGCCGCCTCCAGATTGGTCTTCAGCGCGGTCTCTTCGATCGAGTGCTCCTTGGTGGAGCGCCCGGAATTGATGTCGATGGCCACCAGCGCCTCGGTGATGCCGATGACGATGTAGCCGCCCGAGCGCAGCTGCACCGTCGGGTTGAACATCGAGGACAGTTCCTTTTCCACCTGATGGCGGATGAACAGCGGCGTCGGCTCCGAATGCCGCTGCACGTTCTTGGCGTGCGAGGGCATGAGCATCTTCATGTAGTCCTTGGCCTCGCGATAGCCGGCCTCGCCCTCGACCAGGATCTGGTCGATGTCACGGCTGTAGAGGTCGCGGATCGAACGCTTGATCAGGCTGCCTTCTTCGTAGATCAGCGCCGGGGCCACGGAGTTCATGGTCAGGTCGCGCACCTGCTCCCACTGGCGCAGCAGGTATTCGTAATCGCGGCGGATCTCCGCGCGGGTGCGCTTGGCGCCCGCGGTGCGGATGATCAGGCCCATGCCCTTGGGCACCTCCATCTCGCCGGCGATGTCCTTCAGCTTCTTGCGATCCGCGGCGTTGGTGATCTTTCGCGAAATGCCGCCGCCGCGCGCGGTGTTGGGCATCAGCACGCAGTAGCGCCCGGCAAGGCTGAGATAGGTGGTCAGCGCCGCGCCCTTGTTGCCGCGTTCCTCCTTGACCACCTGCACGAGCATGATCTGGCGGACTTTTATGACCTCCTGGATCTTGTAGCGGCGGGCGCGCATGCGGCGCGGGGCGATGTCCTCGGCGGCCTCGTCGCGGGCGTCATCGCCGGACCGGGCGCGGGCGTCGTCGCGGGACTCGGCGTCGCGCGGGTCATCGCGCGCATCTGCGGAAGGATCGACCGGCGCCTTGTCCGCGCCGCCGCCGTTTTGCGGGGCCCCGGAGTTCGGCGCGTCGGAGTCGGGAGCCTTGGCCTCGGCGGTTGCGGAATCGGCGGTTGCGGCGTCGGCGGTTGCGGCGTCGGGGGACTCGGCCTCCGGCGCCTCGGTTTCGGTTTCGGTTTTCATTTCCGTTTCGGCGGCGGCGGGCGTGACCTCCGGCGTCGATTGCGGAGCCGGTGCGGCGGTCCCGGCCACCGCGTCGGGCGCGGCGGCTTCGGCCGGCGCCGGTTCGGACTCCGCGATCGGCGCGGGCTTGGGATCGCGGGCCGGCGCCGAGTCCTCGACGTAATCCTCCGTGACCTGCTCGTCGCCCTCGACGCCCGCATCCTCGGCGATTGAACTGGGCGAACTGGGCGAACTGGGCGCCGGATCGGTTTTTTCGTTCTTTTCGGGGGCCGCTTCGGCCTCCGCCCCCGTCTCCGCCCCCGTCTCCGCCCCCGTCTCCGCCGCCTCGGGCGCGGCGGTCCCGGCAACTGCGGGCGTTTCGTCAGCCCGCGCGGCCTCCGGCGCATCGGCAACCGGCGCGTCGGCCTTGGCCGCCTCCGGCGCGTCGTTTCGCGTCGTTTCGACGACCTCGGCCTCGGGCGTCGCCTGGGCCTCCGGCGTCACCGCGGCGGCGGCGTCGCTCGCCGCGGCGTTCCGGGACTCGCCCTGCTGCGCGCCGGCCTCGCCGGTCTCGACGG
>NZ_JBWOMN010000039.1:0-17002 GCF_056449545.1 Oceanicella sp.
GGCGCGGCGCGGGCGCGGCGACGGGTGCCAGGCTGGAGGCCGCCATGGCCTCGGCCTCGCGTCGCGCAGCGGTGGTCTGCGCATGCCCCGGGTCCAGCCCGGCGGGCGCGGCGATCGGCCCGGCGGCGTCTTGCGGGGCGGGAGGGGGCGGGGCGGGAGGGGGCGGAATCGCGGCGCGCAGCCGTTCCGGCGCCCGGCGCGCGATCGGCGATCCGGCGATCTGGTGGCAGGCGACGCAGCCCCCGGCGGCGAGATCCCCGAACAGCGCCGCGCCGCGCGCCGCATCGCCGGTCCTGCCGCCCAGCGGCGCCTCGATGCGGCGCCCGTCGATGACGTCATAGGGCGCGATCTCGTCGACGCCGATCCACGAATAGTCAGGCTTGGCGATGCCGGCCGCGCCAGGGTCGGCGAGCCCGCGCCAGGCCAGCGCCATGGCGCAGGCGGCAAGTAGAAGCGGGCGGTGTGCTGGCATTGCGGCGGCGACTCCTGCATCGGGTGGCGGGGTCGATCCTAGACCATGTTCCGGGGCGTTTGAAACGCCTTCGCGACGAAGGGTCGCCGCGCCGCCGTTTCGGTTCGGGCCGGGCGCCGCCTTGCGCGCGCCCGGGTTGCGCGCTACCTCCGGCCGACCCTGTCAGCCGCGAGAGAGCCCCCATGACCAAGCCCGACGAGACCGAAGTGAACGCCATCGGGCTGCTCTGTCCGCTGCCGGTGCTCAAGGCCCGCAAGCGCCTGTCGGCGCTGCCTCCCGGCGCGGTGCTGCGGCTGATCGCGGACGATCCCGCGGCGATCGTCGACGTGCCGCATTTCTGCGCCGAGCAGGGGCATGACCTGCTGGAGTCCCTGCCGGCGGCGGGCGGCGCGCGGGTCTATCGGATCCGCAAATCCGGCCCGTAACCCGCCTTAAGTAAAGGCGCATTAAGTAAACAAATATTAACTAATTCAACTTCCGTATATCTAAATTTGATCATACGGGTTTACTTACAATTTATTCGAGGCCCTCATTTTCATCTTCGGGTGAAGTGGATCCTGGATGGGGTCGAGGGGCATGCAGAACGACGCGACGCAAGGGCGGACCGCGCAGGCGGGCGGCTATGGCGACCAGACGATTTCCGGCGGATCCGGGGATGACCTCATCTATGGCGATGCGGCGGCGGGCGCGACCACGAGCCGCCTCGCCTTGCTGTCCGCGGGGCGCGAGGCCGGCGTTGACGCGGCCCAGGGCGCCGGGCGCGCGGTGTCCTATCTGATCGACGGACGGCTGGTGTTCTTCGGCGCCGGGGCCGATCCCGGCGGCGGCGGGCTCAGCGGCTGGACCGTCGATGACGACGACAATCTGGTCTCGACCTACAGCCGCAACGCCTGGCGGGCCGAGGGCGACCTGCTGACCGGCGCGCGCGGCATCGAGGCCTTCGACTGGCAGGGCGAAAGCTACCTGCTGACCGGCGGGCTGGGGGTGAGCCTGTCGCGCCTGACCGGCCCCGGCGCGCCGGCGCTGGTGGACACGGTGCGCGCCGACTGGGGCGACCAGCTGGCCCGCCCCCGCGCCTTCGCGACCTATCAGCTCGACGGCAAGCTGCATGTGCTCACCGGCGGCGAGGGGCTGTCGATGATGCGCTGGGACGCGGCCGGACTGGTGGAGATCGCCAGCTGGCGCGACGACGCGCGCGCCCGGCTGTCCGGGGTGTCGGATATCGCGGTTCTGTCGCTCGACAACGCGCTTTACGCGCTCACCCTGTCCCATGGCGACGCCGGCTTGTCGGTGTTTCGCATCGACGCCGGCGGGCTGACGCTGACCGATCAGCGCTCGCCCGCCGATGACGAGACCGGGTTTGATCTCAGCCGCGGCGACGCATTGGCGGTGATCGGGCGCGCCGGTCACGCCAGCGTCTACGCCGCGGCGGAATGGGGGGCGCTGGTGGTCTATGACCTCGACGCCGCCGGGGGGCTGACGCGGCTGCAGACGCTGGACGCGGCCAGCGATGTCGGTCATGCGCGGATCGGCGGCAAGGATTATGTTTTCGCCGTGGATGGCGGCGACGAGATCCGGGTCTATCTGGCCGCCGCCAGCGGTCGCCTGACGCAGATTGAACGCATCGCGCTGGGCGAGGGCGCCACGGCGCAGGCGCTGGGCGTGACGCAGCAGGGCGACCGGGCGTTGCTGATGATCGGGCGCCCGGACGCCGAGGGGTTCGACTTGCTGCATTTCCGCCCGGCGGGCGACGACGTGATCGACGGCGGCGCCGGCGATGACGAGATCCGCGGCGGCGCCGGGGCCGACCGGCTGATCGGCGGCGAGGGCGATGATCTGCTGCTGGGGGAAACGGACGCGGACTGGCTGCATGGCGGCGCCGGGGCCGACCGGCTGCTGGGCGGGCTGGGCGCCGACACGTTGCTGGGCGGCCCCGGGGCGGATGCGCTGCTGGGCGGCGGCGCCGCCGACCGGCTGCTCGGCGGCGCCGGCGATGACACGCTGCGCGGGCAGCTCGGGGACGATGTGCTCGATGGCGGGCGCGGCGCCGACGCGCTGTTCGGCGGCGCTGGCGGCGACCGGCTGGAAGGGAAGGGCGGCGACGACCGGCTGGTGGGCGGTCTCGGCGCGGATTCGCTGCTGGGCGGGGTCGGCGGCGATCGGCTGATCGGGGGCGGCGGCGACGACGATCTCAACGGCGGCGGCGGCGCGGATGTGCTGAAAGGCGGCGTCGGCGACGATGCGCTTGGCGGGCGCGCCGGGCGCGACGTGCTGCGCGGCGGGGTCGGCGACGATCTGCTGCGCGGGCAGGGCGGCTATGACCGGCTGTTCGGCGCCGCGGGCGCCGACCGGCTGGAGGGCGGCGGCGGCGAGGACCGGCTTGACGGCGGCGGCGGCGCGGACCGGTTGATCGGCGGGCGCGGCAATGACGTGCTGATCGGCGGCGGCGGCGGCGACATATTCGAATTCGCCGCCCGCGACGGGCGCGACCACATCCGGGATTTTCGCAGCGGGGTCGATCGCATCGCGCTGAATTTCGACGTCGATGGCATCGAGGATCTGCGCATCTACCAGCAGGGCGACGACGCGGTGGTCAGGAGCGGGCGGCTGATCCTGACGCTGGACCATGTCGATGCCGATGATCTCGGGGCCGGCGATTTCCTGTTCGGCTGAGGCGGCGTCTCAGCCCTTGCGGTCGCGCAGGAATTTCGCGCAGGGGTCCTCGCGCGGGGCCGGGTCGGTGACGATGACGATGTCAAACAGCGCCGCGCCCGCGTCGGTCGCGCCGCCCTCCGGGGTCCAGCGCGCCAGCGCGTCGCGCCAGTCCGCATCCTCGGGGCGGCGCTCTATCTGGCCGATGGACAGGATTTTCAGCTTCGGCGCGGCGCGGGCCAGATAGGCGGGCACGCCGCGATCCTTGCGCGCATGGCCGTTGCCGGTGACCAGCATCGCCGGGCCGCCCCCGGGGCCCAGCGCGTCGCGGGCGCGCAGCAGCGCCTGCGCGAAACTGGCGTCGCGCAGCCTTTGCGCCGAAACCATCCCCGGCAGCATCGATTCCGGCAACGCGTCGCAATGGGCGGCCATCTGCTCGGCCTGCATCTCGCTCTGCAGGTCGGCGGGCAGCGGCTGGTCCAGATCCCAGCGCGCGGGGTCGCCGGCGAACACCGCGGCGGGGCCGGTCCGGATGGCCGCGCGGATGGCGTCGCGCGACAGGCCGGCGCCGATGATCGCGGCGTCGGGAACCGCCTCGATCACCACGTGATAGGGCTTGTAGCGGTCCCATCGGGCGGCGGTCCGCGCGGCCTCGTCCGGGTTCGGGTCGGCGCGCAGCCGGGCCAGCGCCGCCTCGGCCGCGCGCGGGACCATCTCGAAGGCCACCGCGCCGATATTCAGATCGCGGGCCAGCCGCGCCTGCGCCGCCTGATGCGCGGGGTTGTCATGGATCTCGCCGAACACGATCAGGTCGGCGTCCCGGGCGCGTTCGGCCAGCGCCGCGGGCCCGGCGAGCGGCGCGCCGGTTCGCGCGTCGCGGATCTCGGACGGGGCCGCGGGGGCGCGCGGCGCGGCGGCGATGACGCAAATCAGCGCGAGAAGGGCGAAAACCGGGTTTCGGATCATGGGTCTCTCGTCAACAATGCGGGCGAGACGAAGTCTAGGCCGCGCCGGAGAGGAAACAACCATGCAATCGAAAACCAGCAATCGAGAGGCCGACGAGACCTGGTCCGAGGCGCCCGCCGGCGGGCTTGGCGGCGGCTGCCTGTGCGGCGGCGTGCGCTACCGGGTGACCGGGCCGCTGCGCGAGGTGGTGGCCTGCCATTGCCAGCAATGCCGCCGCCTGTCGGGGCATTTCGTCGCCGCCACCGCCGCGGCGCGCGCGGCGCTGACGTTGGAGAGGCAGGACACGCTGCGCTGGTACGCCTCGTCCGCGAGCGCCGAGCGGGGGTTTTGCGGCCATTGCGGCGGGCAGTTGTTCTGGCGGCTGCTGGACGGGCCCAACGTGTCGATCCATGCCGGCACGCTGGACGCGCCCACGGGGCTGCGGCTGGCGCGTCACATCTATGTGGACGACAAGTCGGACTATTACGAGATCCCCGAGGGCGAGACGGCGCATGGTCAGCGCGGTTAGGGCGCAATCGGCCTGGGGCGGCGCCGCGGGGCGTCGCCCTGGATCGGGCGGCATGAAAAACCCGGCCGCAAGGACCGGGTTTTCAGGCATTCGGGGGCGCGGTCCGGCGGCGTCTAGCGCGCCTGGCCGAGCACCTCCCATTTGCCGTTCCTGATCTGGGAGATGAATATGTCCTCCACGCCCACATGCTTGTCGGGGCCGAAGGACACGGTGTTGCCCATGATCTTGTCGTCGTATTTCAGGCTTTCCATCCCGGCCTTGAAGCTTTCCACCGTCAGGTCGCGCCCGGCGGCCTCCAGCGCGCGCACGAAGGCCTCGGCGCCCGAACGCCCGAGCATGGCGCCGGTGCCGGGGAACTTTTCGCCGGTGGCCTCGGTGTAGGATTTCACCCAGGCGGCGGTTTCGGGATCGCCCATGCGGCCTTCGAGATCGGTCCAGCCGGCGCTGGCGTAGAAGCCTTCTGTGATGCCGCCGGGCACCTTGGCGACGACGGTGTGGAAGGCCGCCGAGGAGCCGACGAACTTCACGTCGCTCCAGCCGATCTTCTTGGCGGTGGCGACCACGGTGATCACCTGCTTGAGCCCGAGCGCCACCGCGATGGTGTCGCATTTCGCCGCTTTCAGCTTGCCCAGCGCGCCGACGAAATCGATTTCATCGGGCTTGTGGGTGGTCTCGGCCCCCCAGGCGAGGCCGAGGGCCGCGGTTTCGTCCTTGGCGCCGCCCTGGATCTCCTTGCCGAAATCCGAGGGGATGTACATGGCGCAGACGGTCTTCGCGCCCTCGTTTTCGGCCATGTAGTCGACGGCGGCGCGCATGCCGTCATAATAGCTGGAGAGGCCGACGAATTTCAGGTCCACGGGGTCCTGCAGCATCTGGCGCGCGGCGGACAGCGGCGAGACGTTGGGGATGCCCTTGCGGTCCAGCACCTTGAAGGCGGCGATGTTGTGGGGGGTGCCGAGGCTGAGCAGCATCGCGAACACCTTGTCGCGATTGACCAGCTTGTTCACCGCCTGCACGGCCTTGGGCACCTGATAGCCGTGATCCTCGACCACGAACCTGATCTTGCGGCCATGCACGCCGCCCGCGGCGTTGACCTCGTCGAAATACAGCTGCGCCGCCTGCACCGAAGGCGCGCCGAAGGCCGCGAACGGACCGCTGAGGTCCGAGGCGGCGCCGATGGTCACCTGATCGTCGGTGACGCCGCGGGTCTGGGCCATGGCGCCCGCGGCCGTCAGCGCGCTCAGGGCCAGCGCCGCCGTGCCGATCATGAAATTTTTCATTTGATGTCTCCCGTTGGTTTTTCGCGGTTCTGTTCTGGGTGCGAGTTGTTGGAGTCCGGACGCGATCAATACATGCTGTCGATCAGCGCCTTGTGCTTCTGTTCCACGAAGCCGCGCTTGAGCTTCATGGTCGGGGTCAGTTCATCATCCTCCGCCGTCAGCAGAATGTCGATGAGCCTGAACGCCTTGATCTGCTCGACCCGGGCGAATTCGCGGTTCACCTGGGCGATTTCGGCGTCGATGAGGTCCTGCACCTCCCGCGCCGCGCAAAGCGAGGCGAAATCGTTGAAGCGCACCCGGCGGTCCTGGGCGAATTTCTCGACGTTTTCCTGGTCGATCATGACCAGGCAGGACAGGAACTTGCGCCGGTCGCCGATGATCACCGCATCCGCGATGTAGGGCGAGAATTTCAGCCGGCTTTCCAGTTCGGCCGGGGTGATGTTCTTGCCGCCGGCGGTGATGATGATGTCCTTGATGCGCCCGGTGATGGTCAGCGCGCCGTCATTGCCGATGCGCCCCACGTCGCCGGTGTGCAGCCAGCCGTCCGCGTCGATGGTCTCGGCGGTCTTGTCGGGCATGTTGAGATAGCCCTTGAACACCAGCGGGCCGCGCAGCAGGATTTCGCCGTCGGGGGCGATCTTCAGCTCCATGCCCGGCAGCGGCGGGCCGACGGTGCCGATGCGGTTGTCGCCGATGCGGTTGGCGGTGGCGACCCCGGCGCATTCGGTGGCGCCGTAGCCTTCCAGCAGCGGCACGCCGATGGCGGTGAACCAGCGGATCAGTTCCGGCGAGATCGGGGCCGCGCCGGTGGTGCCGCGCCGCGCCCGGTCCAGCCCCAGCAGCCGGCGCAGGTTGCGCAGCACCAGCCGGTCCCAGATCTTCCGGCGCAAGGCCAGGGCGGCGGGCAGGGGTTTTCCGGCTTCCTCCAGCGCCACCGCCCGAAGCCCGGTCGCGATGGCGCGGTCAAAGCACCAGCGGCCCAGCGGGGTGGCCTCGGCGCGCATGATCCGCACCCGGGAATAGATCTTTTCCCACAGGCGCGGCACGGCGGTGAAGGAATGGGGCGAGACCTCGCGCAGGTTGTCGAACACGGTTTCCGGGCTCTCGGCGAAATTCACGATCATGCCGGAGGCGAGCGGGAATTCCACCGACACCAGGCGTTCCAGCACGTGGCAGAGCGGCAGAAAGCACAGCAATTCGTCGGTCTCGTGGAAATCCAGCACCTCCAGCCCGGCGCTGAGCTGGTAAAGCATGTTGCGATGCGAAATCATCGCCCCCTTGGGCCTGCCGGTGGTGCCCGATGTGTAGATCAGCATCATCGTGTCTTCGGGGCGGGCTTTTTCGAGCTCCTCCTCGAAGCGGGTCGGATGGTTTTCGGCGGCCACGGCGCCAAGCGCGATCAGTTCGTCAAGGAACATGATCTGAGGATCGCTGAAATCGCGCAGCCCGTCGCGGTCGATGATGATCGCCTTGGCCAGCCCTGGCATCTGGTCGCGGGCTTCGAGAAACTTGTCGAGCTGTTCGTCGTTTTCGAGGACCAGGAATTTCGAGCCGCTGTCATTGACCAGATAGGCGAGCTGCGCGGCGCTGTCGGTGGTGTAGACGCCGTTGGTGACGCCGCCCATGCAGAGCGCGCCCATGTCGACATGCAGCCATTCCAGCCGGTCCTCGGAGAGGATCGAGACCACGTCGCCGCGCGCCAGCCCGAGTTCGGCCAGCCCCATGCCGATCCAGCGGGCGTTTTCGAAATAGTCATGCCAGCTATGGGCGCGCCAGATGCCGAGCTTCTTTTCGCGATGCGCGATGGCGGCGCCCTTGACGCGGCAGCGATGGGCGAACAGCCGGGCGATCGTGTCGCAGCCCTCGACCGCGATGGTCGCGTCGTTCAGGATGGCGCCGTCAGCCATTTTCACCTTCTCCCGCTTGCGCGCGGCAAAACCCGCGACCGGCGCGGCCGGCCGGCGCCGCGCCCTGACCGCGCCGCCCCGGTCCTGTCCCGGGGCCGCCTTGGGGCGCGCCGTGGCCAGATGGTCCCGGATCGGGTCCGGGGCGCGCCGCATTGCCGCTCAGCGCCATGATTTCTTGCGCTTCCATCGTTTCTGAGCGCGCTGGCTGTCCTCGGTCTGCACGCCGAGATAGAATTCCCGGATGTCCTCGGAGGCCAGCAGCCGGTCCGCGGGACCGGCCATGACGATGCGCCCGATTTCCAGGACGTAGCCGTAATCGGCGGCTTTCAGCGCCACATGGGCGTTCTGTTCGACCAGCACCATGGTGACCCCCTGTTCCCGGTTCAGGCGCCTGATGATCGTAAAAATCTCCTTCACCAGCAGCGGCGACAGCCCCAGCGAGGGTTCGTCGAGCAGCATCACCTTGGGCCTTGTCATCAGCCCGCGGCCGATGGCCAGCATCTGCTGCTGACCGCCCGACAGGGTGCCGGCCTGCTGCGCGACCCGATCCCGCAGGATCGGGAAGTAATCGTAGACCATATCCATGTCGCGCGCGATCGCCGCCGCCCCGTCGGCGCGGGTGAAGGCGCCCATGCGCAGGTTTTCCTCGACCGTGAGGAAGGGGAACATCTCGCGCCCCTCGGGCACATGGGCGATTCCGGCGCGCACCACCGCGTCGGGCTCAAGGCCGCTGATGACCTCGCCCTCCAGCAGCACCTCGCCCTTTTCCGGGTCCATCACCCCAGAAACGGTTTTCAGCAGCGTGGTCTTGCCGGCGCCGTTGGCCCCGAGGACGGTGACGATCTTTCCGCGGGGGACCTCGATCGACACGCCGCGAATGGCCATGATCGGCCCGTAGAAGCTTTCGAGGTTGCGGACCTCCAGCACCGGGGCCTCGGCCGCGACGCGCGATTCGGCCGCGACGCGCAATTCGGTCGCGGCGATGACGATCTCGCTCATGCCGCGTCCCCCGTTTCATCGGCGGCGTCCTCGACGCCCAGATAGGCCTCGATCACCGCCGGGTGGCTCTGCACCTCCTGCGCCGTGCCCTGGGCCAGCATCCGCCCGTCGGCCAGCGCCAGCACCCGGTCGGAGACCTGGGTGACGAGGCTCATGTCATGTTCGACCATGAGAATGGTCAGGCCCATGTCCTTCTGCATGTCCTCGATCCAGTAGGCCACGTCCTGGGTTTCCTCCACCGACAGGCCCGAGGCGGGTTCGTCGAGCAGCATCAGCCGCGGTTCGGAGGCCAGCCCGCGCGCCACCTCGACGATCTTGCGCACCCCGTAGGGCAGCCCGGCGATCATCTTGTCGCGATAGGGTTGCAGGTCGAGGAAATCGATCACCTCCTCGGCCTTCTCGCGATTGCGGATTTCCTCGCGACGGGCGCGGGGCAGGAACAGCATGTCCTCGATCCAGTGGGTGGCGCGCCGCGAATGCCGCCCCACCAGCAGGTTCTGCAGCACCGTGGAATGTTCGAACAATTCGATGTTCTGGAAGGTGCGCGCGATGCCCAGCGGCGCGATCTGGTCGGGGCGCATGCGGGTGATGTCGCGCCCGTCGAAATGGATCGTTCCGCCGGTGGGCCGATAAAAGCGCGAGATCAGGTTGAAGATGGTGGATTTGCCGGCCCCGTTGGGCCCGACGATGGTGAACACCTCGCCTTCCGTCACGTCGAAGCTGACGCCGTCCACCGCCTTGACGCCGCCGAACGCGATGGACAGGTCGCGCACCGAAAGCAGGCTCATTTCATGCGCTCCGTCTTGAGGTAGCTTTTCTGGCGGCGGAACATGTCCTTGCGCGACAGCGGGAACAGCTGCACCCAGGTGCGGATCTTCAGCCAGCGACCGTAGACCCCCATGGGCTCGACCAGGATGAACAGGATCAGCAGGATGGCGAACACCCCGGTGTCGAGCCCCGGGATGGTGGCGTTGCCGGTGTCGAAGATGTCGGCGACCGTCTCGCGCCCCAGCACGATCACCTGCGGCAGCAGCCCGATGACGATGGCCCCGAAATAGGCCCCGTGGATCGAGCCCAGCCCGCCGATGGTGACCATCAGCAGCAGCTGGATCGAGATCAGCGCCAGGAAGGCCTCGTAGTTGAAGGCCCCGAGGAAATGCGCCAGCAGCGCCCCGGCCAGCCCGGTGAAGAAGCAGCTGATGCCAAAGGACAGCGTCTTGTAGTAGGCGGCGTTGATTCCCATCGCCCTTGCCGAGACCTCGGAATCCCGGATCGCCGCGAAAGCCCGCCCGGTGGGGGCGCGCAGCAGGTTGCGATACATCAGCGTCACCGCGATCACCACCGCCAGGCACAGCCAGTAGAAGGGCCGCCCTTGCGCCGCGTAGCGGTCGAAATCGACGCCGAAGATGATCGGGGAGGGCGCATAGACGCCCTCGACCCCGCCGGTCCAGGGATCCATCAGGATGATGATGTCCTCGGCGATGATGCCCAGCGCCAGGGTGGCGATGGCGAGGTAGATGCCGGTCATCCGGAGCGCGGGAATGGCGATCAGCGCCCCGACAACGCCGGAAAACAGCCCGGCGAGCGGAAAGCTGAGCAGGAAGGGCAGGCCCTGTTCCATGAGCCAGACCTCCATGTAGGCCCCGGTGGCCAGAAACGCGCCATGCCCCAGCGTCGGCTGCCCGGTGTGCCCCGCCAGCAGCATCACCCCGAGCCCGGCGACGATCCACACCAGCACGTAGGTGGCCTCGCCCAGCAGGTATTCGTCCAGATACAGCGGCGCCGCGGCGGCAAGCAGCGTCAGCAGCCCGTACCACAGCGCCTGCGCGCGGTCCTCGAACAGCTGGATGTCTTGCGCATACGAGGTCTTGAAGATGGTTTTCATGCCTCAGACCTTCTTCTGGGACATTTGCGCGAACAACCCGTTGGGGCGCAGCACCAGCACCAGCAGCATGATCGCGTAGGGGGCGATCTGGCTGTAGCCGGCGGCGACGTAGCGGGACGAAAACGTTTCCGCCAGCCCGACGATCAGCCCGCCCAGCAGCGCCCCCGGCAGGGACCCGAAGCCGCCGATCACCGCCGCCGCGAAGGCCTTGATGCCCAGCAGCCCGGTCCCGGGATCGATGGATCCCTTGGAGGCGAACAGCACCCCGGCCACCGTCGCCAGCATCCCCGAGATGCCCCAGATCAGCGCCGAGACCTTTTTCACCGGCACGCCCATGTAATAGGCGGCGAGCTGGTTCTGCGACGCCGCCTGCATGGCCACGCCCATCCTGGTGCGCGCGAAAAAGACATACAGCCCCGCGGTCAGCGCCACGGTGACGCCGATCACGAAGATCTCGTCATAGCCGATCACCGCCGCGCCAAGGTCGATGGATTTCCCGGCCATGGGGGTCTGCAGGGTCTGGGGCTCATGCCCCCAGATCAGCCCGGCGACGAAGCGCATCACGAAGCCCATCGCGATGGTGAGGATGACGATGGCGAATTGCGGCTGGCCGAACAGGCGGCGCAGCACCACCACCTCCAGCAGATAGCCCACGGCGCCCATCGCCAGCGCGGCGAGCAGCACGCCGGGGATGAACATCAACCCCCACCGGTTGTCATTGACCAATTGCAGGGCGATGAACGCGCCCAGCATCATCATGTCGCCCTGGGCGAAATTCACCGCCTCGGTGGCCTTGTAGATAAGCACGAAGCCAAGCGCGACCAACCCGTAGACGCACCCGTTCGCGACCCCGCTGATCAGCAGTTGCAGGATGTCCAAGCTGTCCTCCGGCCCTGTTGCCGCGCGCCGTTCACGCATGCGCGCATCGCCGCGGGCGCGACGCGATTGCAGCGCCGCCGCCCATGGCGCCGGCTTGCGGCGCGGATGTTGCTGCGCGATTTTTCGCGCCTTGGCATGAACGATACCGCACCTGAACGCCCGGTCCAGAAGTTTGTCAGCGCCGTGGCGTCAACCGCCTTCGCCGTCCGGCGCGGCGCGCGCCGTCCGGCGCGGCGCGCCCGGCCCCCCGTCGCGGGCCGCGCCGGTTGCGCCGAGACGCTGGCGCCCCGCCATTCAAAAGCCTATGTTTTATCTGAAAGGACGGCGTGCGGGGATGCGCGACGCCGCGCGAAAACGCCAAGCAGGAGCGCTGAATGCCAGACACCGGATTGCGAAAGCTGGCGGCGTTCGTCGCGCTGGCGATGATCCTCACCGCCTCGTGGAACGCCATGGGCGCGCGGGCGGACCGGCCCGCCCCCGGAACCGGGATCGTTTCGCAATGAGCGCCAGGCGCTTTGGCGGGCGCCACAGCGCCGGCGCGCCGCGGGATCGCGACGGGGGGCGCAGCGAGGTTCGCGACGCGCCGCCGCGTTTCAAGTCGCTGTTTCGCAGGGATCCCGTCGACGAAGACGATCCCGCGCAGGCCAAGCCGGAAAAGAAGCCGGGCATCGGGTTCTGGGCGCGCAGCATGATGTTCGCGCCGACGCCGCTGCTGTTCGCGGCGCTTGGCGAGATGCGCCGCGGCGACGTTCCGGCGATGATCATCGAATTCGCCGCCTTCGCCATGCTCGTCGCCGCCGCGTGGCTGCTGCGCGAAGGCATCTACGCGCAGATCGAATACGACCGGCGCAAGACCGCGCGGCGCCCGGCGGCGCCGCGCAAGATCTTCGCGTCGGCGCTGACCGGTCTCGGGGTGGCGCTGGCGGCGGGGTATTCCTGGGGGCTGGGCTGGTTCGCCGGGCCGGCCTTCGGCCTGGTCGCCGCCGCGGCGCATCTGTTCGCCTTCGGGCCGGACCCTCTGCGCGACAAGGGCATGAAGGATTTCGACGCCCGCGAGCTTGATCGCGCCGCCGAGGCGGTGGACCGGGCCGAGGCGCTGCTGGAGGAAACGCTGGAGGCCGCCAGGGGGCTCGCCGATCGCGACCTGCGCACCCGCGTCGGCCGGCTGGTCGCCGCTGCGCGCGAGGTGCTGGCCGAGATCGAGGAGGACCCCCGCGACCTGCGCCGATCCCGCCGGTTCCTGTCGATCTACCTGGTGGGCGCGCGCAACGCCACGGTGCAATACGCCAAGGTGTCCCAGCGCGACGCCGGGCTGCACGAGGGCTTCGACAAACTTCTGACCGAATTGGATTCCAGCTTTGCGCGGCAGCGTTCACGGCTGCTGAGCGATGATCGCGACGCGCTGGAGGTCGAAATCGAAGTGCTCAAGGATCGATTGAAACAGGAAGGGGCGGCGCTTTAGGCCGTTTCAGACAAGGAGAACCCGGCAATGACCGAAAACATGCGCGAAAAGGCCCAGACCGCCTCGAAGGAAGCCGAAGCGGTGATCGCCGTCTCCCTGCCCGAGCCGCCCGCCGAGGTGACGCCGGCGGACGCCGCCGACCCCGAGCGCAAGGCGGTCATCGACCGGCTGATGGGCGAGCTGGACATGTCCAACGCCCAGTCGATCATCACCTTCGGATCCGCCGCGCAGGCCGAGCTGACGGACATCTCCGACCAGATGCTGGAGGGCGTGCGCAACAAGGACACCGGCCCGGCGGGCGGCGCCCTGCGCCAGATGGTCACCGAGATCCGCGGCTTCGACGTCGACGAGCTTGACCCCAACCGCAAGCAGAGCTGGTGGGAGAAGCTGTTTTCGCGGGTGACGCCGATCGCCGATTTCATCGCCGAATACGAACAGGTGCGCGACCAGATCGACCGGGTGTCCGAGGAGCTGCTCGGCCACGAGACCGTGCTGCTGAAAGACATCAAGATGCTCGACAAGCTCTATGAAAAGAGCCTCGATTTCTACGATCAGCTGGCGCTCTACATCGCCGCCGGCGAGGCCAGCATCGCCAGGCTCGACAACGAGGTCATCCCCGCCAAGGAGGCCGACATGCAGGCCGCGGCGGACGGCCAGGGCGTGCTGGCGGCCCAGGAGCTGCGCGACCTGCGCGCCGCGCGCGACGATCTCGAACGGCGGGTCTACGACCTGAAGCTGACGCGGCAGGTGACCATGCAGTCGCTGCCCTCGATCCGGCTGGTGCAGGAAAACGACAAGTCGCTGGTCAACAAGATCAACTCGACGCTGGTGAACACCGTGCCGCTCTGGCAGACGCAGCTGGCGCAGGCGGTGACCATCGCCCGGTCCCGCGACGCGGCGGGGGCGGTGAAGGGGGCGACCGACCTCACCAACGAATTGTTGACGAAGAACGCCGAGAATCTCCAGCAGGCCAATCGCGAGGTGCGAGAGCAGATGGAGCGGGGCGTTTTCGACATCGCCAGCGTGAAGGCCGCCAACGACACGCTGATCGCCACCATCCAGGAAAGCCTGCAGATCGCCGACGCGGGCAAGGCCAAGCGGGCGGAGGCGGAAAAGGAACTGCTCCGCATGGAGGCGGAGCTGAAATCGACCCTCGCCGCGGCCAAGGCCGCGCGCGAAGAACCCGACTACCCCGACGACGACGATGACGACGACTAGGTCGTCGGCGCCCGGCGGCGCGCCGGGCTGAAACCGGATCGAGGCGACGGAGGCGGAAGCTGAGCGAGATGCGTAACCTGAGTGGTCTTTTTTCCGCCATGCGATCCGGCGCCCGTCCCTGCAGTCGCGCGCGGGCGGGTCTGGCGCTGGCCGCGGCCGCGGCGCTCGCCGCCTGCGGCGCCTCGACCGAGGCCAAATACGCGGCCTTGCAGACCTATTACAGCGACCAGGGCCTGATGCGCACGGAAACCGACCCGCCCGACGCGCCGTTCGACAACGCCGATCTGATCCGCAATTTCGAACGCATCGCCTTCTTCAAGGAATTCGCCACCTCGAGCGAGCTGCGCGAGGAACTCACCTCGGTGAAGCTGGTGAAATGGAACGGGCCGATCAGCTACAACGTGTCCGGCGACGCGGTGACCGCGCGCGACATCGCCGAGTATGACGCGCTGATCGCCCGGCTTTCGGCGCTGACCGGGCTGGAATTCGTCAAGGGCGGCCCGGACTCCAACATCGTGGTGATGATCGCCAGTCCGGCGCTGCGGCTGGCTTTCGTCGACATGATGCGCGATCGCGGCAAGATCGACCGCATTCAGCTGATCGAGGAATGGTCGCGCAACGACATCTATCCCTGCGTCGGCCAGGTGGGCTGGAGCGGCAAGGGCGACCGGCGCTCGCAGCACGCGCTGATCGCCATCAAGGCGGAGACCGCCGGCGTGCTGCGCCAGAGCTGCATTCACGAGGAACTGATCCAGACCCTGGGCCTGCTGAACGACGACCGCACCGTCCGGCCCTCGATCTTCAATGACGATCAGGAATTCGCATTGATGACCCGCCATGACGAATACCTGCTGCGCATTCTTTACGACCCGCGCCTGCGCCACGGCATGAGCGCCCGGGAGGGCATGCCGATCGTGCGCCGCATCGTCGCCGAAATCGGCCCGGACGCGGACGGTTCGCATGGGCCGCGATCGGGCGGGGGCGGCTGATGCGCGCGGCCGCGGCGCTGGCCGTGGCGGTGTTCGCGGCGGGCTGCGGGCCGCCCAACACGCTGCGCAACATCGGCCAGGTCGAATCCCGAATGAAGGCCGCAGGCCTGCTGCGCACCGAGACCGCGCCCGCCGACGCCCCCTTCGGCAATCGCGATCTGGTGCGCAATTTCAGCCGCATCGCCTTTTACGCCGAATCGTTTTCGCCTGATGCGCCCGGAAGCGTGGCGACCAGGCTCAGCAAATGGCGGGGCAAGGTGACCTGGACCATCGTCGGCGACGCGGTTCTCGACGAACGCGCGAAGATCCTCAGGTTCACCGCGCGGCTTGGCCGCCTGACCGGGCTGGAATTCGCGCCGGCGCAGGCCGACGCCGACATCGTGTTCCTGTTTCTCGACTACGACCAGCGGCTGGAGTTCAGGGCCTTGCTGGAGACCGCGGGCGATCTCGAACGCTTGCAGCACATCGCGCGCTGGACCCATAATCAGGATGTGCTGTGCTTCGCCTCCACCTGGTCGAAAGACGACGCGTTCGGCTATCAGACCGATGGACTCATCGGCATCCCCACCGAATTGTCGCGATTCCTGCGCGACAGCTGCATCGAGGAGGAACTGGCGCAGTCGCTGGGCCTGCCCAATGACGACCCGGAGGTGCGCCCCTCGATCTTCAACGACGACGAGGAATTCGCCTTCATGACCGCGCATGACGAATACCTGCTGCGCATTCTCTATGACGACCGGCTCAAGGTCGGGATGACCGAGGCCGAGGCCATGCCGATCGTGCGCCGCATCGTCGCCGAGATCGGGCCGGGCTAGGCCGGGATCCGGCGTCGCGCCCCTTCGCGACGGCCCCGGAATGCGATATATCGAGACCATCGCCGCCCCGTCGGCGTCAGAAAAGCGAGACCGCCATGTCCATATTCGACTTCCTTTCCGGCCAGTTCATCGACGTCATCGCCTGGACCGACGACACCCGCGACACGCTGGTCTGGCGGTTCGAGCGCGAAGGCCATGAGATCAAATACGGCGCCAAGCTGACGGTGCGCGAGGGGCAGGCGGCGGTGTTCGTGCACGAGGGCCAGATCGCGGACGTGTTCGCCCCCGGGCTCTACATGCTCGAAACCAACAACATGCCGATCATGACCAGTCTGCAATACTGGGACCACGGATTTAACAGCCCGTTCAAATCAGAAATATATTTCGTCTCCACCACGCGCTACCAGGATCTGAAATGGGGCACGAAAAGCCCGATCATCTGCCGCGACCCCGAATTCGGTCCGGTGCGGCTGCGCGCGTTCGGCTCCTACACCATCCGGGTGATCGACCCGGGGCTGTTCCTGCGTGAAATCGTCGGCACCGACGGTGAATTCACCACCGACGAAATCAGTTTCCAGCTGCGCAACATCATCGTGTCGCGGTTTTCCAACGCCATCGCCGGATCCGGGATTCCGGTGCTCGACATGGCGGCGAACACCCATGATCTGGCGGAGTTCGTGAAGGCCAGAATCGCGCCGGAGCTGGCGGAATTCGGGCTCGAGACCCCGGCGCTGTATATCGAGAACGTCTCGCTGCCCCCGGCGGTGGAGGCGGCGCTGGACAAGCGCACCTCCATGGGCATCGTCGGCGATCTCGGGCGCTACACGCAGTTCCAGGCGGCCGAGGCCATGGCCGCGGCGGCGCGCAACCCGGGGCAGGGCGGCGGCATGGGCGCGGGGCTGGGCATGGGCATGGGCATGGCCATGGCGCAGCAGATGGCGCCGGGCGCGGGCGGCGCCCCGGCGCCGGC
>NZ_JBWOMN010000040.1:0-20242 GCF_056449545.1 Oceanicella sp.
CATCGAACCATGCCCGCATAAGCAGAACAAGATCCTACGAGGCCGATATCCAGGAAGTCCGTCCGTCGAAACAGAACCAAACCGCCCGCATATCCCTTCTCAGATACAATATGTCAAAGAGCATGGCGACAAAGGCATCAGCGCGTCGTCTTCGACGCCCTTCAAACCGCCCGTGTCGCTTGGTCCCGGCTGCAAGAAGCGTTCCTCGCCGCCGGTGAATTGGTATTTAGGGGATTCGCCCGGGATCGTCAACAGGTCCCGGGCAAAAAATTCGTCTTGTCGCCCGCCCCATCCGACCGGCCCGACCGGCCCGACCGGCGCGCGAAGGCGCCGGGGGCCGCGCGGGCCCCCGGCGCCCGGGTCAGGCGGAGACCGGCCGCATCAGTGCAGGATCGCCTGCGGCGCCTCGGCGCCGTTGGGCGCCGGGTCGCTCAGCACCAGCCCGTCGGGACCGGCGGTGACGCGCACCGCGTCCCCGTCATGGATGCCCCCCGACAGCAGCAGCTCCGCCAGCGGGTCCTGCAGCGCCTTCTGGATCACCCGCTTCAGCGGTCGCGCGCCGTAGACCGGATCATAGCCCTTGTCGGCCAGCCAGGTGCGCGCGCTCTCGTCCAGCGCCAGGTGGATCTTGCGATCCGCCAGGCGCTTTTCCAGGATCGCCAGCTGGATGTCGACGATGCCGTCCATGTCGCTGCGGCTGAGCCGGTCGAACAGCACGATCTCGTCGAGCCGGTTGAGGAATTCCGGCCGGAAGTGGTTCTTCACATCCTCCATCACCTGATCGCGCACCTCGTCCACCGAACCGCCCTCGGGGATGTTGGAAAGCCGGTGCGAGCCGAGATTCGAGGTCAGGATGATCAGGGTGTTCTTGAAATCCACCACCCGTCCCTGCCCGTCGGTCAGCCGCCCGTCGTCCAGCACCTGCAACAGCACGTTGAACACGTCGGGATGCGCCTTCTCCACCTCGTCGAACAGCACGATCTGATAGGGGCGGCGGCGCACCGCCTCGGTCAGCGCCCCGCCCTCGTCATAGCCCACATAGCCCGGCGGCGCGCCGATCAGGCGGGACACCGAATGCTTCTCCATGTATTCGGACATGTCGATGCGGGTCATGGCGGAATCGTCGTCGAACAGGAACTCGGCGAGCGCCTTGGTCAGCTCGGTCTTGCCCACCCCGGTCGGGCCGAGGAACAGGAAGCTGCCCAGCGGCCGGTTGGGGTCGTTGAGCCCGGCGCGCGCCCGGCGCACGGCGTTGGACACCGCCTCCACCGCCTCGCCCTGGCCGATGACGCGGCGGCCGATCTCGTCCTCCATGCGCAGCAGCTTGTCGCGCTCGCCCTCCAGCATCTTGTCCACCGGCACCCCGGTCCAGCGGCTGACCACCGAGGCCACGTGCTCCGGCGTCACCGCCTCCTCGACCATCACGTCGGTCGCCTCGGCGGTTTCGGCGTCCTTCAGGCGCTTTTCCAGATCCGGGATGATGCCGTAGCTCAGCTCCCCCGCCCTGGCCAGATCGCCCTCGCGCTTGGCGGCGTCAAGCTCGATGCGGGCGCGCTCCAGCTGTTCCTTCAGCTCGCGCGCGGCGCCCAGCTTGTCGCGCTCCGCCTGCCAGCGGGCGGTCATCTCGGCGCTTTCCTGCTGCAGCTCGGCCAGTTCCGCCTCCAGCTTCGCCAGCCGTTCCCGCGAGGCCTCGTCGTCCTCCTTCTTCAGCGCCTCCGCCTCGATCTGCTTTTGCATGATGTCGCGGTCGAGCTGATCCAGCTCCTCGGGCTTGCTCTCGGCCTCCATGCGCAGCCGGCTCGCGGCCTCGTCCATCAGGTCGATGGCCTTGTCGGGCAGGAACCGGTCGGCGATGTAGCGGTTTGACAGCGTCGCCGCGGCCACCAGCGCGCGGTCGGTGATGCGCACCCCGTGATGGACCTCGTATTTTTCCTTGATGCCGCGCAGGATGGAGATCGTGTCCTCCACCGTCGGTTCGCTCACCATCACCGGCTGGAAGCGCCGCGCCAGCGCCGCGTCCTTCTCCACATGCTTGCGGTATTCATCCAGCGTGGTGGCGCCGATGCAATGCAATTCGCCCCGCGCCAGCGCCGGCTTCAGCAGGTTGGAGGCGTCCATCGCCCCGTCGCCCTTGCCGGCGCCGATCAGCGTGTGCATCTCGTCGATGAACAGGATGATGCCGCCCGCGGCCTCGGTGACCTCGTTCAGCACCGCCTTCAGGCGCTCCTCGAATTCGCCGCGATACTTCGCCCCGGCGATCAGCGCGCCCATGTCCAGCGCCATCAGCGCCTTGTCCTGCAGGCTCTCGGGCACGTCGCCGTTGACGATGCGAATGGCCAGGCCCTCGACGATCGCCGTCTTGCCGACGCCGGGCTCGCCGATCAGCACCGGGTTGTTCTTGGTGCGGCGGGACAGAACCTGCACCGTGCGCCGGATCTCCTCGTCGCGCCCGATCACCGGGTCGATCTTGCCCTCGCGCGCGGCCTCCGTCAGGTCGCGGGCGTATTTCTTCAGCGCGTCATAGCTCTCCTCGGCCGAGGCGCTGTCGGCGCTGCGCCCCTTGCGGATGTCGTTGATCGCCGCGTTCAGCGCCTGCGCGGTCACGCCGCCGGCCTTCAGCGCCTTGCCGGCCTCGCCGCCCGACAGCGCCAGCGCGGTCAGCAGGCGTTCGACGGTGACGAAGCTGTCGCCGGCCTTCTTGGCGATGTCCTCGGCGTCGCCCAGCAGCTTGCCGGTCGAGGCGTCGAGATAGATCTGCCCGTCGCCCTGCACCTTGGGCTGGCGCGCCAGCGCGGTTTCGACCTCCTGGGCCACACGCCCCGGATCGCCGCCGGCGCGGCGGATCAGGTTGGCCGACAGCCCCTGCTCGTCGTCGAGCAGCGCCTTCAGCAGATGTTCGGGAAGAAATCTCTGATGCTCTTCGCGCATGGCGATGGTCTGGGCGGCCTGCACAAACCCGCGGGCGCGGTCGGTGAACTTTTCAAAGTCCATGTCGTTCTCCTTTCAGCGCGCGTGCCACGGCGTCCGAAAACAACCCGCCCAGCACGGCCTTGACATTGCAGACGCCCGAACCCGGCGCGCCCGTCCCTGCATGATATGGGCGCCGGGCGCGGCGGGCTCAAGACCGCGACGGCGTGGATTCACAGGAAAAATCCGGAAATCCGCTCAGCCGCGCAACTCGGCCATATAGGCCGCCGCGCCCGCCGCCTGCAAGGCGGTCTGGATCGGCTTGGCGATCAACGCCACGCGGGAGCGGGCAGGGGCGCGCGCGCCGCCCGGAACGCCGGCGTCACCGTCTGGCCCCCGGCATGGGCTTGAAATCGACCATGATGGCGCGCAGCTCGGCCCGGGGCTTCTCCGCCGACGACGCAACGCGCCATTTCGCGCCAAGCGCGCGCGTCAAAGCGGCGCAGCCTGACCGGACCGCCGCCGGTTTTCATGCTGAACGCCGCGCCCGATCCCGCGACGCTTGCCTTGCCCCCGCTCCCGGCCTATCGAGCCCCCGGCCGATCGAGCCCCAGTCGCAACCGGAGACCCGCCATGCCCGCCAGCGCCCCCCAGAACGCCGCGCCGCAGATCCCGGCCGCCGAGCGCCTCATCGTCGCCCTGGATCAGCCCGACGCCCATTCGGCGCTGCAACTGGTCGAACAACTCGGCGACGCGGTTTGCTTCTACAAGATCGGGCTCGGCATGCTCACCGGCGGCGGGCTGGCGCTGGCCATGGATCTGAAGCAACAGGGCAAGCGCGTGTTCCTCGACATGAAGCTGTTTGACATCTCCGCCACCGTCGAGGCGGCGACGCGCGGGCTGGCGCGCTTCGATCTGGATTTCCTCACCGTGCATGGCGACCCGCATGTGGTGCGGGCCGCCGTGACCGGGCGCGGCGATTCAGGCATGAAGATCCTCGCGGTGACCATCCTCACCAGCCTGGATCGCGCCGATCTCGACGCGGCGCTGATCCGCGACGGGGCCATCGCCGATCTGGTGACGGAACGCGCCCGCCGCGCCTTCGCCGCCGGCGCCGACGGGGTCATCGCCTCGCCGCGCGAGGCCGCCGCCATCCGCGCCCTGCCCGAGGCTCGCGGCAAGCTCATCGTCACCCCCGGCGTGCGCCCCGCCGGCGCCGGGCTCGGCGATCAGAAGCGCGTCGCCGCCCCGGCCGAGGCCCTTCGCGCCGGCGCCGACCACATCGTCATCGGCCGCCCGATCCGCCAGGCCCCCGACCCCCGCGCCGCCGCGCAAGCGGTGCTGGCCGAGATCGGCGCCTGAACCGCGCCCCGGGCGCCGTCATCGGCGCAGGCTGGGCAGCCCGATGCCGGTGGCGTCGAACCCGCCATCGACCGCGATCACCTGCCCGGTGACGTAGCTCGCCCCCGGCCCGGCAAGGAACAGGATCATGTCCGCGATCTCCGCCTCGGTCCCGTAGCGGTTCAGCGGAATGGCGTCGTGATAGGCGGCGCGGATGTCAGGCGTGTGCACCTGCCTGGCCATCGCCGTGTCCACCGGCCCCGGCGCCACCGCGTTGACCCGGATTCCGAACTCGCCCAGCTCCGCCGCCTGCTGCCGCGTCAACTGCGCCAGCCCCGCCTTGCTGACCCCGTAGGCGACCCGCAGCATGCTTGCCCGCAGCCCGGAAATCGAGGCGATGTTGACCACCGCCCCGCCCCCCGCCGCAAGAATGGTCAAGTCGCAGCAGACCCTGCTATTCTCGCCCCATGGACGCAATCTGCCGCGACTGCCTGAAGATTTTTGATTTCAAAGCCGGGCGCGCGCGCTGCCCCGGCTGCCGCTCGCCCCGGATCCTCGCCCATTGCGAACTGACGAAGCTGGCCATCGCCCATATCGACTGCGACGCCTTCTACGCCTCGGTCGAAAAACGCGACGACCCCTCCCTCAACGACAAGCCGGTCATCATCGGCGGCGGCCGCCGCGGCGTCGTTTCAACGGCCTGCTACATTGCCAGGATCCGCGGAATCCACTCCGCCATGCCCATGTTCCAGGCCCTGAAGCTCTGCCCCGAGGCCGTGGTCATCCGCCCCCGCATGAAGGCCTATGCCGATGCCTCCCGCCAGATCCGCGACCTGTTCGAACAGCTCACCCCCCAGGTCGAACCCCTGTCCCTCGACGAGGCGTTTCTGGACCTTCGCGGCACCGAGCGCCTTCACGGCGCGCCCCCCGCCCACCAGCTCGCCCGCCTCGTCCAGCGCATCCAGGCCGAGGTCGGCGTCACCGCCTCCATCGGTCTCAGCCACAACAAGTTCCTCGCGAAAATCGCCTCCGACCTCGACAAGCCTCGCGGTTTTTCGGTGATCGGCCAGGCCGAGACCCTCGATTTTCTCGCCGATCGACCCGTGTCCCTGATTTGGGGCGTCGGCGAGGCCACCCGCCAAAAGCTCGCCGGCGACGGCCTCACCCATATCCGCGACATCCGCCGCGCCGACCCCGCCCGCCTGACCGCCCGCTACGGATCCATGGGCGACCGGCTCTGGCGGCTCGCCCACGGCCAGGACGCCCGCCGGATCGCCCGCGACTCCCGCCCCAAAAGCATCTCCAACGAGACCACGTTTCTCGAAGACCAGTCCCGCCTCGACCGCCTCGACGGCCATCTCTGGCGGCTCGCCGAGAACGTCGCCGACCGCGCCAAGGCCAAATCGCTGGCCGGCCGCGTCGTCACCCTGAAACTCAAGCGCGCCAGCCACCGCCTGTTGTCGCGGCGCGTCAGCCTCCCCGACGCGATCCAGCTCACCGATCGCATCTACCGCGCCGCCCTGCCCCTGCTGGAACGTGAAATCCCCAACGCCCCGTTCCGCCTGATCGGCGTCGGCCTCAGCGATCTGGTCCCCGATTCCGAGGCCGAACGCGCCCCCGACATGCTTGACCCCGACGCCGCGCAACGCGGCGAGGCCGAACGCGCCACCGATCGCATCCGCGCCCGCTTCGGCGCCGACGCCATCCTCAAGGGCCGCGCCCTGCGCCGGGAAAACGGTTAACGGCGAGGTCGCGCAAACCGGAGAATCAGCCAACGCCGATTTCGCCGCCGCGCCGGTGGATCCCCCGGGGCGGCGGATGCGGGGGAACCATGGCGATCACGCCGAAGTCACGCCACATTGCTACCATAATGTTGACGCGCAAACGCCCATATCTGCCCGAAATCGGCTGAATTCTTCAATATCTTGTAACTTGGCGTAACGCATGCAGCTTTTCGCATTGCCAATGTTGCGGCGCACACATAATGTTTTCGGCGGTGTCTGACACCATCGCCCTTCTGGGCGTTTCCTCCCTAGACTTGGGCCGCGCTTGTCGCGGCCCCTTTTTTTTGTCCGGGATCGCCACAGCCGCAGACAACCGCGAACGGCGTCAATCGCAGCCAGTGAAACCGCTACTCGGCGGCCAGCGCGCCGGCCTGTTCGCCCGCCGCAGCCAGCGCCGCGATCACCGGGCGCAACGCCTTTCGCACCGCAGCGAAACCCGGCCCCGGCGTCACCTTCGCTTCGTCGAGATACAGCGCCCGGTCGATCTCGATCTGGATCGCATGCACCCCGCGCGAGGGCTTGCCGTATCTGCGGGTGATGTAGCCCCCGGCGAAAGGCGCGTTGCGCGACACCGCGAATCCGGCGTTGCGAAAGGCGGTCTCCGCCAGGGCCAGCAGCCAGGGCGCGCAGGCGGAGCCGAAGCGGTCGCCGAGCACGATTTCCGGGCGCCGCCCGCCCGGCCCGATCGCATTGCGCAGCGCGTCGCCGGGCATGGAGTGGCAATCCACCAGCACCGCCTCGCCGCCCTGCGCGCGGGCCTCGGCAAGCAGGGTCTTCAGGGCCTCGTGATAGGGCGCATAGTGGTTGCGCAAACGGGTCATGGCCTCGCGCCGGGACAGCTTGCCATTGTAGATCGCCACCCCCTCGGCCACCACGCGCGGGATCACCCCGAGCCCGGCGGCGACGCGCGGATTGCCGCCGACGCGGCGCACGCCGGCGATCAGCGCCGGGTCCAGTTCATCGGGACTGCGGTTGAGATCGACATAGGCGCGCGGGGTCAGCGCGTGGATCAGCGGCGCGCCGAAATCCGGGGCGGCGTCGAACAGGCGCTCCACATAGGCGTCCTCCGAGCGGCGCAGCTGCGCGCCGCTCAGGCGCGAGGCCCGGATCATGTCGGCGGGATAGGCCCGCCCGCTATGGGGCGAACTGAACACGGCGCGGCAGCCGCCGCGCCGGGCGGGTTCCGGCATGTCGATGCGATAGCTTTCTGCGCAGGTCATGGGGCCAGCCTACAACGCCGCCCGCCGCATGCGCGAACAAACATCCGCGAGCGGGCGGCATTGTCCCGGATCAGGCGATCTTCAGCGCCGCATCGCGCACGTCGTCGCCGACATAGGGGTCGTATTGCGCGAAATTGTCGGCGAACATCGCCACCAGCTTGCGCGCCTGCGCGTCATAGGCGTCGCCGTCGGCCCAGGTGCGGCGCGGGTCCAGCAGCGCGTCGTCGACGCCGGGCAGCGACACCGGCGCGTCGAAGCCGAAATTCGGATCCCTGCGGAATTCCGCCCCGTTCAGCGACCCGTCCAGCGCCGCCGACAGCAGCGCCCGCGTCGCCTTGATCGGCATCCGCGATCCGGTCCCGTAGGCGCCGCCGGTCCAGCCGGTGTTGACCAGCCAGCAGGCGGCGCCATGGGCGGCGATGCGGTCGCGCAGCAGGGCGCCGTAGATTTCCGGGCGGCGCGGCATGAACGGCGCGCCAAAGCAGGTGGAGAATGTCGGCTCGGGTTCCGTCACGCCCTTTTCGGTGCCCGCGACCTTGGATGTGAAGCCCGAAAGAAAATGATACATCGCCTGCGCCGGGGTCAGCCGCGCGATCGGCGGCAGCACGCCGAAGGCGTCGCAGGTCAGCATCACCACGTTCTTCGGCGCCCCGGCCATGCCGGTGGCTGAGGCGTTGGAGATGTATTCCAACGGATAGGCGCAGCGCATGTTGGCGGTGAGGCTGTCATCCTCGAAATCCAGTTCGCGGCTGTCGGGATCGTAGACCATGTTCTCGATCACCGTCGAGAACCTGGTGGTGGTGGCGTAGATCTCGGGTTCGGCCTCGGCGCTCAGATTGATGGTCTTGGCGTAGCAGCCGCCTTCGAAATTGAACACGCCGTCATCGGTCCAGCCATGTTCGTCATCGCCGATCAGGATGCGCGAGGGATCGGCGCTGAGCGTGGTCTTGCCGGTGCCCGACAGCCCGAAGAACACCGCCGCCTCGCTGGTGTCGTCGATGGCGTGATTGGCCGAGCAATGCATGGCCATCACGCCCTTGCCGGGCAGCAGGTAGTTGAGGATCGAGAACACCGATTTCTTGTTTTCCCCGGCGTAGGAGGTGCCGCCGATCAGCACCAGCCTGCGTTCGAAGGAAATGGCGATCACCGTGCCCGATCGGCAGCCATGCCTTTCCGGGTCCGCCGAAAAGCTCGGGCAGTTGATGATGGTGAATTCCGGGTCGAAGCCTGCGAGCTCGGCGCGGTCGGGGCGGCGCAGCAGGTGGCGGACGAACAGCGCGTGCCAGGCCAGTTCGGTCACCATGCGCACATTCAGCCGGTGCGCCGGGTCGGCGCCGCCGAACAGGTCCTGCACGAACACCTCGCCGCCCTGCAGATGCGCCAGCATGTCCACGCGCAGGCGTTCGAAGGCGTCCGGATCCATGGGGCGGTTGTTTTCCCACCAGATCGTATCCTCGACCGAGGGCTCGCGCACCACGAACTTGTCGCGCGGCGAACGCCCGGTATGCTTGCCCGTGCTCACCAGCAGCGCGCCGCCATTGCCCAACTCGCCCTCGCCCCGCGCGATCGCCTCCTGCATCAGCGCGGCGTCGACGAGGTTGTAATGGGCGGCCTTCAGTCCGCTGACGCCGATGGCCGCCAGCGGCTGCGCCGGGTTGAAAACGCCTCGCTCCATGCTCGTAAGCTCCTCAAGATCTGGACGGCCCGCATCGCGGGTTCGTCGCCGCGGGCCCTTGGATTCCGACGGTCGCGCGCGGCGACCGCAGCCCCGGGCGCGCGCGCGATCCAGGCGATTCCGCGGCCGCGCACCAAAACTGCGCGGGCTATAGCATACCGACAACATTATTACAGAGCGTTATCCCGGTCAGATTGCCGCTGGGCCGCCCTATTGGAGCCGCTTTCCGATTGTCTATGGTGGCAAAACCGTGGCGAGGCCGTCATGGTGGCGAAATCAGCGACCGGCGCGCCGCGAAGACCGCCGGATCGGAACCCTGGTCTTGAACGAGATTCAGCGCCGGGTGACGAGGCGAGGCGCCCGCGCCCGCCGCAAGCAGGAGACCGTAGCGAATGACCCAGATCGCGCTGGTGGATGACGACCGCAACATCCTCACCTCCGTTTCCATTGCGCTGGAGGCCGAGGGGTTCGAGGTGCGCTGCTACACCGACGGGGCCGCCGCGCTCGCCGCGCTCACCGCCGCGCCGCCCGACCTCGCGGTGCTCGACATCAAGATGCCGCGCATGGACGGCATGGAGCTGCTGCGCCGCCTGCGCCAGAAAACCGACCTGCCGGTGATCTTCCTCACCTCCAAGGACGAGGAGATCGACGAGGTGCTGGGGCTGCGCATGGGGGCCGACGACTATATCCGGAAGCCGTTTTCGCAACGCCTGCTGATCGAACGCATCCGCGCCGCCCTGCGCCGCCGCGAACCGGTCAGCGAGGATGCCGAACGCGCCGAGGCCGACAAGGCGATCCAGCGCGGCAAGCTGTCGCTCGACCCGCTGCGCCACGCCTGCACCTGGAACGGCAGGCCGGTGACGCTGACGGTGACCGAATTCCTGATCCTGCAGGCGCTGGCCGCGCGCCCCGGCTTCGTCAAGAGCCGCGATCAGCTGATGGACGCCGCCTATGACGATCAGGTCTACGTGGACGATCGCACGATCGACAGCCATATCAAGCGCGTGCGCAAGAAGTTCCGCGCCGTGGACGATGAATTCTCGTCCATCGAGACGCTTTACGGCGTGGGATACCGCTACAAGGAGGTCTGACGGACGCCATGGCCGAGGTCACCGGCGCCGCTCCGTCCGAGGGGCCGCGCGCACCCCGCAGGCTTCTGGGATCCCGGCGCGACGCGGTCGGCGGCGCGCAGGCCGCGGCCGGCGCCGACGCCCCGCCGGACCGGCGGCGGCGCGGCGGCCTCGCGACCACGGCGCGGCGCGCGGCGCTGGGGCGGTTCTCGTCGCTCACGGGGCGCATCGTCGGCTTCAACCTGATCGGCCTCGGCCTGCTGGTGGCCGGCGTGCTGCTGCTCAACAACTACCGCGACGAGCTGATCGAGCTGCGCACGCAGGCGCTGGAGACCCAGGGCCGGATCATCGCCATCACCATCGCCGAATCCGCCGCCTCGGACGCCGACGCGCTGGGCATCGACCCATCGAAGCTGATGGTGGTGCTCGACAAGCTGGTGGAACCCACCGAGGTGCGCGCCCAGATCTTCGACCGCGCGGCGCGTCTGATGCGCGACACCAGCATCCATTCCACGCGCGCGGACATCGTCGAGACCACAGTGCTGCCCCGGGAACGGCTGCACGACGCCTCGACGCTGGACTGGCTGGAGGGCGCCGTGCTCAAACTGCGCTCGATGCTCTACCGGGACAACAGCAAGGACACCAACATCCTTGGCGGCGTCGCCCATGAACGCGAGGTCTACGCGGCGCTCGGCGGCGCCGTGGCGCGGGGCGAACGCATCAACGCGCGCGGCGAACTGATCGTGTCGGTGTCGATCCCCATCACCCGGCTGAAGGCGGTGCTGGGCGTGCTGGTGCTGTCAACCCGCGGCGGCGACATCGACGCCATCGTGCGCTCCGAACGCATCGCCATCCTGCAGGTGTTCCTGGTGGCGCTGGCGGTGTCCATCGTCACCTCGATCCTGCTGGCCAACACCATCGCCCGCCCCATCCGCCGGCTGGCCGAGGCCGCCGAGGCCGCCGAGCGCGGCGAAGCCAGGCGCCCCGGCGGCGGCGGGGACCCGGCGGGCGGCGAGGGCGGTCACGCGCGCCCGGAAATTCCCGACCTGTCGGCGCGCTCCGACGAGGTCGGCTACCTGTCCGGCGCGCTCACCCGCATGACCGACGCGCTGTATTCGCGCATCGACGCCACCGAAAGCTTCGCCGCCGACGTGGCCCATGAAATCAAGAACCCGCTGACCTCGCTGCGTTCGGCGGTGGAAACCATGCGCCTCGCCAACAAGCCCGCGGCGCGCGAACAGCTGCTCAACGTGATCGAACACGACGTGAAGCGGCTGGACCGGCTGGTGACCGACATCTCCAACGCCTCGCGGCTCGACGCCGAACTCGTGCGCGAGGCGCGCGAGGAATTCGACCTCAACGCCCTGCTGTCCAATCTGGTCGACTACAATCAGGACAAGGCGACGAAGCGCGGCGCGCGGATTGCCGCCAACCTGCTGCCCGGCGACCTGCGCGTGCGCGGCATCGAGGGGCGGCTGGCGCAGGTCTTCGTCAACCTCATCGGCAACGCCATCTCGTTTTCGCCCGAGGGCGGGGTCATCCGCGTGGCCGCCCGCGTCGCCCCCGATCCCGACGGCCGGGTGATCGTCACCGTCGAGGACAACGGCCCCGGCATCCCCGACGACAACCTGAATTCGGTGTTCGATCGGTTCTACTCCTCGCGCCCCGATTCCGAATCCTTCGGCGAGCATTCCGGGCTCGGCCTGTCGATCTCCGCGCAGATCGTCGAAGCCCATGGCGGCGTCATCCGGGCCGAAAACATCGGACCCGCCGGCGCGCCCGAGCGCGGCGCCAGATTCGTCGTCGAGCTGCCCGCATGACCCGACCCGCCGCGGCGCCGGGCGGCGGCCCGGATCCCGATTCGGGCGGCGAGCGGCTGCGGCTGCATGCCAGCTGCGTCGCCATGTCCGGCGCCGGGGGCCTGTGCGGGCTGCTGATCCTCGGCGCGCCGGGCGCCGGGAAATCCCGCCTGTCGCTGGAACTGATCAGCCGCGGCGCCCGGCTGGTCGCCGACGACCAGACCCTGCTGCGCCGCGACGGCGCCTGGCTGATCGCCTCGGCCCCGCCAAGCATCGCCGGGCTGATCGAGGCGCGCGGCGTCGGGCTGATCGAATTGCCGGCGCTGGCCGAGGCGCCGGTGATCTGCGCCGCCGATCTCGACCGGGCGGAAACCGAACGCCTGCCCCCGGGGCGCATTCTCAACTTGCTTGGGCTGGCATTGCCGCTCATCTTCTGCGGCGACAGCCCCGGGCGCGCCGCGGCGATGGCGCCGGGTCTGGCGGCGCTGCTCAGCGCCGGCGGCAGGCGGGCGCCGTAAACGCGCGCGACGGCGCGGCTTCGCGCCGGATCGGACATGGAATGGATACAGAGCGAAGATGACAGGCGATCCCATGCCCGAATCGGGTGGCGAATCGGGTGGCGAACCAACCGCGACCAGGCCCGAAACCCGTCTGGCGCTGATCACCGGCATGTCCGGCGCCGGAAACGCCACGGCGATTCACGCGCTGGAAGACATGGGATTCGAAGCCATCGACAACCTGCCGCTGTCCTTTCTCGAACGCCTGTTTCCGACGCTTGTCGATCCCGCCGGCCCAACCGCCCCCGCCGATCCGCCCGCCTCGGCGGCGCCGGACGCGCAGCGCCCGGTGGCCCTGGGCATCGACGTGCGCACCAGGGGGTTTTCCGCCGCCGGGCTGCTGGCCAAGCTCGCCGCCCTGCGCGCCGCGCCCGGCGTGGCCCCGAAGCTGGTGTTCCTCGACTGCGCCGACGAAGTGCTGCTCGACCGCTTCAAGACCACGCGCCGGCGCCACCCGCTGGCCCCGGCCCGCGGCGTCGAGACCGGCATCCTGCTGGAGCGCGGGGCCCTGCTGGCGCTGCGCGAGCACGCCGACCTGGTCATCGACACCACCGAACTGTCGCCCCATGACCTGAAAGCCCGTCTCGCGGGCCTGTTCGACGACCCCCGCCCGGAACGCGGGCTGGCCATCGGGGTGCAGTCGTTTTCATACAAGCACGGCCCCCCGCGCGAGGCGGACATGACCGTCGACTGCCGGTTCCTGCGCAACCCCTATTGGCGGCCCGAACTGCGCGCCGCCGACGGACGCGCCGCGGCGGTCGCGGATTTCGTCGCCGGGGATCCGCTCTACGCCCCCTTCCTTGACCGGCTCGCCGATTTGCTGAAAATGCTGCTGCCCGCCTATCGGCGCGAGGGCAAGGCCTATTTCACCATCGGGCTGGGCTGCTCGGGCGGGCGGCACCGCTCGGTCGCCGCCGCCGAGGACCTCGCCCGCCGGATCCGGGCCGCAGACTGGCCGGTGACCCTGCGCCACAGGGAACTGGAAGCGGGGGAACTGGAAGCCGGGAAGCCCGCAGCCGGGCGGCAAGGCGCCGGGGATCTGGATGACCCGGCGCTGAACGTGTAGACAGGGCATCCGAGTCGGTGGAGCATTGCGTAAACGGAATTCCGGCATGCTGGCTCCAGGGAGTAGGATGTCCGGAGGGATTCGGGGGAAAATCGCGCGCGCCGCGCGAAAAGGGGATGCAGGGGTGACTTGCTACAGGATCGACGCATGATCGGGCTGGTGATCGTGGCCCATGGCGGGCTCGGGCGGGAGCTGCTCGCCACGACCGAGCACGTGGTCGGCAAGCAGGAGGCGGCGCGCGCCATCGCCATCGCCCCCCATGACGATCTTCGCCGCATGCAGGCCCTTGTCGACGAGGCCGTGGCCGAGGTCGATCAGGGCGACGGCGTCATCCTGATCACCGACATGTTCGGCGGCAGCCCCTCCAATCTCGCCATGGGCGCCCTCACCGCCCGCAATGTGGAGGTGATCTACGGCGCCAACCTGCCGCTGCTGATCAAGCTCGCCAAATGCCGGGACATGCCGCTGGCCGACGCCGTGGATTGCGCGCTGCACGCCGGGCGCAAATACCTCGACAGCGCCGGATCGATCCTCGCCGCCAAGAAAAGGCGCGCATGACCGCGCTCCGCCGCCGCCTCGCCATTTGCAATCGCAAGGGCCTGCACGCGCGGGCCTCGGCGAAATTCGTCTCCACGGTGGAACGCTTCGACGCCAGCGCCCGGGTCAGCTTCGACGGGTTCGACGTGGGCGGCGATTCGATCATGGGGCTGATGATGCTCGCCGCCGCGCGGGGCAGCGAGATCGAGGTCGAGACCAGCGGCCCCGACGCCGCCCCGCTGATGGAGGCGCTCGACGCGCTGGTCGCGGACAAGTTCGGCGAGGGCGAATAGGCCCGCGCCTCAGCGATCCGCCAGCGCCGCCACCTCCGCGTGGCGCGGACAGCTGACCAGATGATCGTTGACCATGCCCACCGCCTGCATGAAGGCGTAGACGATGGTCGGCCCGCAGAACTTGAACCCCTCGGCCTTCAGCGCCTTTGACAGGTCGCGGCTGAGCGGGGTTTCCGCCGGCGCCTCGGCCATGGAAGCGATTCGATTTTGCAGCGGACGGCCGTCCACGCGGTCCCAGAGGAACGATTCGAAGCCGTTCGCCGCCTCGATGTTCTCCCATGCGCGGGCGTTGCCGATGGTGGCCTCGATCTTGCCCCGATGCCGCACCACGCCCGCGTCGCCGAGGATTCTTCTTACGTCAATCTCGGTGTATCGCGCCACCTTCTCCGGATCGAACTCGTCAAAGGCGGCGCGGAAATTATCCCGCTTCTTCAGTATGGTGAACCAGCTCAGCCCGGCCTGAAATCCGTCCAGGATCAGCTTCTCCCACAAGGCGCGGCTGTCCCATTCCGGGACTCCCCATTCCTCGTCGTGATAAGCGACATAGAGCGGATCGTCGCCGCACCAGGGGCATCTGTCTCCAGTCATGGGGATCTCCTTTAACCTTGCGGACGCTGTCTGTTCTCCAATTAGAACAAAATTAGAACATTGCGTGTCGAAATGCCATTGTCACATCGCCCGAACAGGAGCCCCGCCATGACCCAGATCTTGCACGCGACGCCGCTGGCGCAGACCGAATCCCCCGCCGGGGCCGATCGCGGTCTGCGCGATGTTGCGCGCCGGGCGTTCCTCTGGTCGCCCGAAGGCGGGCTGCGGCTGGCCGGGCAGGCGCCGTTGGCGCTGGCGGTCCGGCTGGCCCGCGATCTGCGCGATCAGGGCGGCGCGGCGCTCGACGCGGCCGGCCTGCGGGTGGGCGCCGTCGATTGCGGCCCCGATGACGACGCCGACGCCATCGGCGCGCCCGGCTTCGCGCTGCTGGCCATGGATGACGCGGCGCTGCTGCGCGCGATCCACGGGGCCGAAGGATTTGCGCGCATCCGCGCCGAGACCACGCGTCGCCTGGCCGCGCTGGCGCCCGTCGCGCCGCTTGGCGAGGACCGCTACGCGCTGGCGCTGAACGGCGACGCCGCGGCGCGCGCGGCGTTGCTGGCGCGCCTGCGCCGCGCGGTCTCCTCGGCGCCGACGCCCAGCGGACAGGCGGCGTCGGGCGGGCTGGCGCTGGTCACTCTCAGCGCGGCGATCTGCGACCTCCCCGCGGACGAAGACCCCGCCGACATGGTCGCCGCCGCGCTGCGCGCCCTGCCGCTGGCGATGGCCGCCGGCGCCGAGGCCACGACCGAGGCCCGGGCCGGGCGCGGCCCCGATCCGGCGGCGGAGGCCATGGCGGCGCTGGACGACGACCGCATCGTGCTGGCTTTCCAGCCCATCATCCGCACCGACCTGCCGCTGTTCCCGGCATTTCACGAGGCGCTGGTCCGCATTCGCCGCGCAGACGGCGAGCTCGTCGCCGCCGGGCGCTTCATGCCGGCGATCGAGGCCCAGGGCCTGGCCCGGCTGTTCGACCGCCGGGTGCTGGAACTGGCCTTGGCGCGGCTCGCGCGCAGCCCGGCGCTGCGCCTGTCGATCAACGTTTCGGCCCGCAGCATCGGCGACGCCCAGTGGATGCGGCGGCTTGAGGCGGCGGCGATCGACGCCCCGGGCGTGCCGCGCCGCCTGATCGTCGAACTCACCGAAAGCGCCGCCGCCGCGCGCCCCGCGGACGTGAAGGCCTTCGTCGCCCGCATCCGCCGTCTGGGCTGCGCTTTCGCGCTGGACGATTTCGGCGCCGGCGCCACGGCGCTCGGCCAGTTGCTCGACCTGCGCCCGGACATCCTGAAAATCGACGGCGCGCTGGTGCGCGGCGCGGCGCAAAGCCCCGACCGGCGCGCCATGCTGCGGGCCATCGCCCAGATGGCCCGGCAGTTCGAGACCATGACCGTGGCGGAATTCGTCACCGACGAGGCCGCCGCCGACGCCATGGCGCGGGTCGGGATCGACGCGCTGCAGGGCGAATACGCCGGCATGCCGACCCCAGCGCCGGTGACGCTGGCCTCCGCGCGGGTGGCGGCGCTGTCCGCCTGAGGCTTGCGCGCGGTTGCGCGGCGATGAAACGACAGGCCCGCTCAGCGGCCTTTCGCCAGCTGGTTCAGTTGGGACTGCATTTCGGCGAGCTGGTCCTTCAGCGCCTTGATCTCCGGCTCGGTCTGCGCCGCTGCGGCCGCCGGCGGGTCCTGCGGCTTGGGCGCGGCGGCCGCTTTGTCGCCCGGCGCCGTCTGCCGGTCATCGCCCCCTGGCTTCACCGCGCCAAAGGGCGTGAACATGCGCATGGCGTTGTCGAAGAATTCCATGTTGGTGCGCGCCATGGCCTCGAAATTCGCCAGCGCGGGATTGGCGCCCATGGCGCTCTTCACCTGTTCGCGCAGCCCGTCCTGATTGCGCGTGAACGTCTCCATCGAGGCTTCCAGATACCCCGGCACGAAACCCTGAATGGTGTCGCCGTAAAGCCGGATCAATTGGCGCAGGAAGCTGATGGGCAGCATGTTCTGCCCCTTGGCCTCTTCCTCGAAAATGATCTGGGTAAGCACCGAGCGGGTGATGTCATCGCCGGATTTGGCGTCGAAAACCACGAAATCCTGTCCGTCGCGCACCATCTGCGCCAGGTGGTCGAGCGTCACGTAGCTGCTTTTCGCGGTGTTGTAGAGCCGCCGGTTGGCGTATTTCTTGATGGTGATCGGCGCGTCGCCTTTCGACGTCTCCTTAGCCAAGTGACAACCCTCCCTGTCGTCGAATGGCGCGCCCCCGCTCCGGCCAGGGGAAACGCGCGCCGCATGCCCGGCCTGCGCCGACCTTACCCGCTCTGCGCTGCACCGCAAACCCAAACTTTCGCAACCGCGAAGCGATGATTTGCGCCGCGTTGCAAGCGCCGATACTGTCGCGCCATGACCAGTTCGACGGACGGTTCGGGAAAGGATGCGCATGGCGCGGGCGAAAGCGCGAAGGACGCGACGGCGCGCCGGCCGCAAGCCGGGTCCGCGCCGCGGGATTGCGCGGCGGCGTTTCTCGACCAGTGGGACAAGAACCAGGCCGAGATCGCGCGCGCCGGGCCGCCGGCGCCCGCCTGCCGTTGAGCGCCCCCGACCGCAGCCCGACCGCATCGGCCAACCCTCGCCGCTGATCCTGCACCTGGCCGCTGCGGCGCTGTCATACGGACAGGCGATCAGCCTGTCGGCGCGGGCGATGGATGCGCGGTTTCCATGGACCGAGGCCATGCGCGCCGAGGGCGCCGAGGCCGCCGCCGCGCTGCACGCCGCCGCCGGTCCGGCCGCCTCGCTCGCCACCGCCGCCGTCGCCGCGACCCGCCTGCGCGAGATGCTCGACGGCGTCGCCCGCTACCAGGCGCACCCCTATCGGCGCACGCTGCGCGATCCGCCCGCGATCTGGCGCGCGGGCGGCGCGAGGCTGCTCGACTACGGCGCATCGCCGGGCGGGCGCCCGCTGCTGATCGTGCCATCGCTGGTCAACCGGGCCTATGTGCTGGATCTGCACCCGCGCCGCTCCATGCTGCGCTGGCTGGCGGGCGCCGGGCTGCGCCCGCTGCTGCTCGATTGGGGCGCCCCGGGCCGCGAGGAACGGCGCTTCGATCTCGACGCCTATTTCGCCCGCCGCCTCGTCCCCGCCGCGCAGGCCGCGGCGGCGCTCACCGGCGAGGCGCCGCGGGTGATGGGCTACTGCATGGGCGGCGGTTTGGCGGCCGCGCTGGCCTGCCGCCGCCCGGACCTGACGGCGCGACTGGCGCTGATCGGCGCGCCCTGGGATTTCGCCCGCCTCGACGGGTTCGCCGCCGCCATCGCCGCGATTTGCGCGCATGAGGACCGGCCCGCGCTCGCCCGGCGCGTGGATTTCATGGAGGCGGCCTTCGGCGCGATCCCGGTGGACCTGCTGCAAACGCTGTTCGCGGCGCTTGATCCGACGCTGGCGCTGCGCAAGTTCCGGCGTTTTGCCCGGCTTGACCCGGACGGCGCGACGGCGGAGATTTTCGTCGCCGCGGAGGACTGGCTCAACGACGGCATTTCCCTGTCGGCGCCGGCGGCGCGCGCCTTGCTGTTCGACTGGCATCTGGACAACCGCGCCGCTGACGGGCGCTGGAGCATCGCCGGCGCGCCGATCCGGCCGCGGGACATCCGCGCGCCGACCATCGCCTTCTGTTCGCGAAACGATCGCATCGCGCCGTCGCGCTGCGCCGAGCCCCTGCCCCGCGCCATTCCGGGCGCCCGGATCCTGCGTCCGCGCGCCGGACATGTGGGCATGATCATCGGCGGCGGCGCGCAGGCCCAGGTCTGGGCGCCGCTGGCGCGCTTCATGCGCTGACCTGCGCGCGGCGGCCATGCAGGATCCATGCAGGATCTTGCGTCGCGCCGCCCCGGCGCGGAATACTGTCGCCGAGGCCCGGAAAAACCCGCGTGACTTTTCGCGCAAGGCCGCTATGTTGCAGCGCAACAACGCCCCAGCCGGACCTGGCTCCGGCAATCATCCAGAAGGAGAATGACGCATGACCAACATCGTGATCGCGAGCGCGGCTCGCACGGCGGTCGGGTCCTTCAACGGCGCGTTTGCGAAAACCCCGGCCCATGAGCTGGGCGCCGCCGCGATTCGCGCCGTGCTGGCGCGCGCCGGGGTCGAGGCCGCCGAGATCTCCGAAACCATCCTCGGCCAGGTGCTGACCGCCGGCGCCGGGCAGAACCCGGCGCGTCAGGCGCATGTGGCCGCCGGCCTGCCGCTGGAAAGCTCGGCCTGGGGGATCAATCAGGTCTGCGGCTCGGGCCTGCGGGCGGTGGCGCTGGGCGCCCAGCAGATCATGCTCGGCGACGCCGACATCGTGGTCGCCGGCGGGCAGGAAAGCATGTCCCTGTCCCCCCACGCCGCGCATCTGCGCGCCGGGCAGAAGATGGGCGACCTGAAATTCGTCGACACCATGATCAAGGACGGGCTCTGGGACGCGTTCAACGATTACCACATGGGCCGGACCGCCGAAAACGTCGCCACCAAGTGGCAGATCAGCCGCGACGCGCAGGATGAATTCGCCGTCGCCTCGCAGAACAAGGCCGAGGCCGCGCAGAACGCCGGGCGGTTCGACGACGAAGTGATTCCCTTCACCATCAAGACCCGCAAGGGCGACATCGTGGTGGACAAGGACGAATACATTCGCCACGGGGCCACCATCGCCGCGATGCAAAAGCTGCGGCCGGCTTTCGTCAGGGACGGGTCGGTGACCGCGGCCAACGCCTCGGGGCTGAACGACGGCGGCGCGGCCACGCTGCTGATGACCGCCGAGGCGGCGGAAAAGCGCGGCATCGAGCCCCTGGCCCGCATCGCCTCCTACGCCACCGTCGGGCTGGACCCGAAAATCATGGGCGTCGGGCCGATCTACGCCTCGCGCAAGGCGCTGGACAAGGCCGGCTGGTCGATCGGCGATCTGGATCTGGTCGAGGCCAACGAGGCCTTCGCGGCGCAGGCCTGCGCGGTGAACAAGGAACTGGGCTGGGATCCGGCGATCGTCAACGTCAATGGCGGCGCCATCGCCATCGGTCACCCGATCGGCGCCTCGGGCGCGCGGATCCTCAACACCCTGCTGTTCGAAATGAAGCGGCGCGGCGCGAAGAAGGGCCTCGCCACGCTGTGCATCGGCGGCGGCATGGGCGTCGCCATGTGCGTCGAGCGCCCGTAGCGCCCGGTTTCGCGGCGCCGACCGGGACTCTTCGGTCGGCGCCCGCAATCTTGAACGACCGACACATCGAAATCGCCGCCCGAAGGCGGCGCAACCTGGGACAGGAGCATCAGAATGGCACGAGTTGCATTGGTGACCGGCGGCACGCGCGGCATCGGGGCGGCGATTTCCGTCGCGCTGAAGGCGGCGGGCCACCGGGTCGCGGCGAATTACGCCGGCAATGACGAGG